>CAKUZC010000008.1 GCA_934718145.1 uncultured Eubacteriales bacterium
ATATAAAATGGCATTTTGTGATTCAATAAAACTCGAAAAAGGTATGTATTCCGTGAGCGGAAAAGGATTTACTCAGGTTTTGGAAGAGCTTGACCCTTCTGAAAATTATAAAGGTACACCTATGGAAAATCTCGATGCTTATGAACGTCAATTAAAACGTTTTGGAATAAAAGTCAACGGAGCGGGATGTGACAAAGTTGAAAAATTTTTCAGTGCTCCAGATTCTGCTGTTCTTTTTCCGGAATTTATTTCAAGAGCTATTAAAAAAGGTCTCTCAGCATGTGATATTTTGCCTTCCATAACAGCTGCACATACATTTATTGACGGAATCGACTACAGAACGATTTCTTCATCTACTGAAACTTACAATGAAAACACAATGGGAGGAGAAGGAAAATTAATAAGAGCAGTAAATGTTACTACAAATGACTCTCTTATAAAATTAAAAAAATACGGAAGACTTTTTTCTTCTACATATGAAGCGTTGAGATTCCAAAATTTGGATATAGTCGCAATAATATTTAAGCAAATAGGTATGGATCTTGCTTACGAACAATTGGGAGATGCAGTAACAACTCTTCTTCCCGGAACTACAGAAACTGATGCAACCGAAAATGCTTCAACTTTAGGTACATTAACTTATGCTGACCTTCTTAAACTTTGGGCAAAACTTTCTCCGTATCAACCAAATGTCATGATTGCAAATTCAGATACAGTAAAAGATATATTGAGTCTTTCCAACATGCAAGACGCTCAAGCAGGACTTGCTTTCCACGGAACAGGTCATTTGGTAACTCCATTGGGAGCAAAACTTATTGTAAGCAGTAAAGTTGATTCTCAAAAGATCCTTGGAATAGATAAAAACTTCGCATTGCAAATGATTCAATCAGGAGAAGTGACTGTAGAATACGACAAAGTTATCGAAAAACAACTTGAAAAAGCTGCTGTAAGCATGACTTTAGGATTTTCTAAAATATTCAGTGGAGCTGTAAAAGTTCTTAATTACAAGAGCACCACACAATCGGGAAGCTAATATATTTAAAAAAACTTTTCCCCGGTACCAAAATATCGGGGAAATAAATATTAAAAAGGGGACATTTTTTTGGACTTATATGAAATCATTAAAAGGTTTTCCATAATATCCGGACTGTCATCAGATGAAATTGCTCCCTGGACTTCACTTTGCGAAGATGCTTGTATGGAAATAAGAAAAAACCTTCGTAAAAATGTGGTCGAAGAAGACCATTCCAGACGATTAAATGCGACAGCAGCAGCTTTAGCTTTTTACAGATATATTTTATACAGATGTTCCGGAGGAGGAATGGAAGCTTTTACAGCTGGAGAAATCAGAATAAAAACAGATTCAAAAGTAACCGCAAAAATGGCTTACAATATTTGGATGGATGCCAAACGTTCAGTTTCAGATCTTCTACAAGACAATGAATTCATGTTCGAAAGGATTATATAGAGTATGGAAGTAAGAACGAGAACTCTCATTTCGAAATATGGACAAAATATAAAGGTTACGAAAGATAATAAAAAAACATACATCCATACAAAAGCATTCATACAACCCCTTCGATGCGACATGCAAAGTGAGCTCTACGGTGATTACACGGATTCTCAAAATGTAGAACAATATCTATATATAGGTTTACCGGAAACAAAACTTTCACATTCCGAGAACGCAATTGTGACTGTGGATAATATAAATTATAAAATAAAAAAAGCCGAAGAAGTGATATTTTCCGGAAAAGTATTATATGAAAGAGCTGTACTGGAAAAATCCGATTCTTAAAAATTCAAAATTAGCAATACCAAGACGTTCTTTATATGGAATTGTCTTGATATTGTTTTTTATCATAAAATAAAAATTCAGGAGGAAAATACGGATGCAAGAAATTAAAAAAAGTAAAATGCCGAGAAATCTGTCTTTGACAGAACCTATAATCGTATCCGGAAAATATTTCGGAATAAAACTGTTATCCGCATATGATTTTATGCTCTGCACCAAAATGTCAGATAACTTAGCAAAATATATGACAAAAGAAGGGTTTGACAAAAGTTTGAGTTCAAAAATAGGAGAAAGAGCCTGTATAGTCGCAATGTGCCTATATGATGAAAAAAATCAAAAAATCTTTACAGACGGACTTGAAGTACTGAAAAATCTTACTCCTGAAAATATTGAATTCATTTATAATGAATATGATAGATTACTCAAAAAAATAGTTAAACGTGATAAAACTATAAATTGTATATTGGAAAATATAAAGAAAAAAAGATACTTAGAAAAAATAAAAACAGAAAAGAATAATAAAACAATTTAAAATAACTTGACTTTATTTTGATATAAGTTTAGAATGTTTTAGTAACTTGTGAGTATGGAGAGTGGGTTGAACCCGCTCTTTTGTCTGTATTGGAGGAACTAAATTATGATTAAACAGGTAAAAGTTAAGAATATATCTGAAGCTGTATATTCTTTAGCTGAACCTATCGCACAAGAAATAGGTCTTGAAATTTGGGATATAAGATTTGTAAAAGAAGGACCAAACAGGTATTTAAGAATTTTTATAGACAACGACTCAGGAATAACAATTGATGATTGTGAAAGAATGAGCAAAGCTATAAATGGTCCTCTCGATGAATTAGATCCTATATCTTGCTCATATATTTTGGAAGTGTGTTCTCCCGGAATAGAAAGGGAACTAATAAAAGACAAACATTTTCAGAAATATATAGGTTCAGAAGTAACAATAAAATTTATACGTCCTAACGAAAATAATGAAAAAGAAATTACGGGAGAATTATACAATTTTGATAAAGATTTTATAACAATAAAAAATTCGGACGGTTCTTTGACAAACGAAGACAGAAAAAACATATCACATGTAAATTTAACATACTAAGGAGAAATAAAAATGAGCACAGAAATATTCGATGCACTGAAAACACTTGAAAAAGAACGTGGAATATCCATGGAATTTATGCTTGAAAAAATAAATAAAGCTATCGTAACTGCATGTAAAAACGGATATGATGGAAACGAAGATGTTACAGTGCACATTAATGAACCAGAAGGAATATTCCAAGTAGAACTTCTTAAGACAGTGGTGGATGAAGTTTATCTCCCGGGAAAAGAAATTTCACTAGAAGATGCAAGAAAAATAAACACAAATGCAAATTTGGGAGATCAAATTAAAATAACTCTCGATACAAAAGATTTTGGAAGAATAGCTGCTCAAACCGCAAGAAATATAATACGACAAGGAATAAAAGACGGTGAAAAGAATCAAATAGCACAAGAATTTCAAAGCAAACAAAACCAAATAGTCAGTGCTCTTATAGAAAGAATAGACGACAAAACCGGAGCTTTTACACTAAGAATCGGTAAAGCAGAATCAACACTTCCTAAAGGAGAGCAAATAGGTACGGAAAATGTAAAAGAAGGAGATCATATAAAGGTATATGTTTCGGAAGTTAAAGTTTTAGATAAAGGTCCGAAAATAATGATTTCCAGAAGTCATCCCAATTTTGTTAAAAAACTTTTCGAAAGTGAAATTCCCGAAATAAATGAAGGCATAGTTGAAATAAAATCCATCTCCAGAGAAGCAGGTTCAAGAAGTAAAATAGCTGTGCAAAGTCATAATCCCAATATAGATGCAGTTGGTTCGTGTATAGGTTCTCACGGAAGCAGATTAAGCTCCATAATCGAAGAATTGGGAGGAGAAAAAATTGATTTGATAGAATACAACGAAGATCCTGCTAAATTTGTAGCCGCAGCTCTTGCTCCTGCAAATGTGATAAAAGTCGAATTTGATCCCACACTGGAAAAAACCTGTAAAGCAACTGTCCCGGATAATCAACTTTCACTTTCAATAGGAAATCGTGGGCAAAATGTAAGACTTGCAGCAAGATTGACCGGTTACAGAATAGACATAAAACCTGAAAGCGGGTTCTACGGAGAAAATTAAAGTTAGGGTGTTTGTATGTTGAAAAACAAAAGTAAACCACTCAGAAAATGTATTTCATGCAATGAAAGAAAAATTAAAGAAGATTTCATTATGGTAGTTCGATCTCCCAAAAAAGAATTTCAAAAAAATTTTTCTTTAATGGACGGAACCGAAAAAAAAGAAGGTAGAGCCGCATATATATGTAAAAACTCAAATTGCATAAAAAATACAATTAGATTCAAAAAACTTGAAAAAGCTTTCAGGCAGAAAATTAATCGCGAAATATACGAAAATCTCGAGAAAGCAGAATTGATATATGAATAATAAATTACTTTCGTTTTTGGGAATAACCAGAAAATCGGGAAATATAATTTTTGGAATGGACTCGGTAAAAAAAGAAATTTTAAACGATAAAATACGTCTTTTATTAATTACACAAGATATTTCCGAAAATTCATTTGGAGAAATTTCAAAAACTGCCAATGAACATAACATTAAAATGCTAAAAATAAACGTTACTAAAGATGAAATAAACAATGCTACAGGAAAATATGCAGCTATAATGGGAATCTCGAATGAAAATTTTTCAAAAAAGATTATTTCTCTTGTAACTGAAAATATTGAGCAAAATGAAAACATAATTAGGGAGGAATTCAATATATGATGATTAAATACAGAGTACACGAGGTGGCAAAGGACCTAGGTGTAGCCAGCAAAGAAGTAATTGCTCTTCTCAAGGAATATCTCGGTCAAGAAAAAAAACATATGACAGCCCTAAACGAAGACGAGTTAAATATAATATTTGAATATTATACTCAGAAAAATCAATCTGAAAGCTTTGATGAATACTTTAAATCTAAAGGAAATGTCGAAGAGAAAACGGAAAAATCCGATAAACCGGAACCTAAAAAAACAGTAAAGGAAACAAAAAAACCAACTTCTACAACTAAACCAAATTTCGATAAAAAATCAAATAAACCAAATAATTCCAAACCACTCAATAAAAAAGCTTCCGGAAATAACAAACAAAAATTTGATAACAAGATAATAATTACAGGAAGCTCTGATTCAGGAAGTTTAATAAATTCAGATAAACCTCAGGGAAAGGTTATAAATACAAGAATAGAAAACGTAAATATAGACAAGTACAATGAAAAGTATGACAGGATAGCTTCAGAAAAAGTCAGGACAGATAATTCTGTAAATAAACAAAAAATAAATCAAAAATCTCAGCAAAGAAACAAATTCAGAAGTACCAAGAGAGAAACCGAAGCAGAAAGATTAAAACGTATTGCCGAAGAAAGAAAAGCAAAACCAATAACGGTCATGATTCCAGATGAAATAACAGTAGGTGAATTAGCTTCTCGTCTCAAAGCAACCGCAGCAGAAGTAATTAAAAAATTGATGATGATGGGAACAATGGCAACAATAAACGACACCATAGATTTCGATACCGCAAGTTTAGTTGCCATGGAATTTCATGCTAAAATTGAAAAAGAAGAATGTGTCACAATTGAAGAAATGATTATTGATGACAGTGAAGACAAAGAGGAAGATTTGGTAACAAGAGCTCCTGTCGTAGTAGTAATGGGACACGTTGATCACGGAAAAACTTCTTTACTCGATGCAATTCGCCATGCAGACGTAATATCAACAGAAGCGGGAGGAATTACTCAACACATAGGAGCCTACAGAATAAATGTAGGAGGTCGTGATATAACTTTCCTAGACACACCTGGTCATGAAGCGTTTACGACAATGAGAGCAAGAGGAGCTCAAATAACAGATATAGCTATACTCGTAGTTGCAGCAGACGATGGAATTAAACCTCAAACAATTGAAGCGATTAATCACGCAAAAGCAGCCGAAGTTTCAATAATAGTAGCCATAAATAAGATGGATAAAGAAGGAGCAAACCCCGAACGAGTAATGCAACAACTTACAGAATATGAATTAGTACCTGAAGCTTGGGGAGGAGATATTCCTTGTATAGAAGTTTCTGCTAAAACACAAAAAGGTATTGATGAATTACTTGAAATGGTAAATTTAGTAGCAGATATAAAAGAGCTTAAAGCAAATCCAAACAGAAAAGCAAAAGGAACAGTTATTGAAGCCAATCTTGACAGAGGAAGAGGACCAGTTGCAACAATACTCGTTCAAAACGGAACACTTCATGTTGGAGATACAGTAGTTGCCGGAACAGCAGTCGGAAGAGTAAGAGCCATGACAAACGATAAAGGCGAACGTGTAAAATCCGCCGGTCCTTCAGTTCCTGTTGCCATAACCGGTCTAGATACCGTACCTAGCGGAGGAGATATCGTAAATGCAGTTTCCGACGAAAAGTTAGCAAAACAGCTCGTCGAACAACGCAGAAACACCCAAAAAGAAGCGGAGTTCAACAGCAGAACCAAAATTACACTCGATAACTTATTTGATCAAATGAAAATTGGCGATATAAAAGAACTTAAAATTATAGTAAAAGGCGATGTTCAAGGCTCAGTTGAAGCCGTAAGACAATCTCTTGAAAAAATTTCAAACTCCGAAGTAAGAGTAAAAGTTATTCACGGAGCAGTCGGAGCAGTAAATGAATCTGACGTAATGCTGGCAAATGCATCTAATGCGATAATAGTTGGATTTAATGTAAGACCTGAACCTGACGCCGCCGACACAGCAAAACGTGAAGGAGTAGACATTAGGCTGTACAGAGTAATCTATGAATGTATAGAAGAAATAACGGATGCTATGAAAGGAATGCTTGCTCCAAAATACCGTGAAGTTCAACTTGGACGTGCAGAATGCCGCGAAGTTTATAAAATATCCAGCGTAGGAACTATTGCAGGATGTTATGTCCTTTCAGGTAAAATTTTAAGAAATGCAAAAATAAGAGTCGTCAGAGACGGTATAGTTATAAGCGAAAACGAAATATCATCTCTGAAACGCTTTAAAGACGATGTAAAAGAAGTTGCACAAGGATTTGAATGCGGAATAGGCTTACAAAATTTCAACGATATAAAAACAGGTGACATTTTTGAAGCATTCACTATGGAAGAATACAGAGAAGATTAAAAGGAGTAAATTTTATGACAAGCCACAGAGCTCAGCATAATTTTGAAAGCACAAAAAGAGAGATAACCGCAATTGTTCAAAAAATGCATGACCCCAGACTTAAAAGCGGATTTATAAATATTCTAAAAATCTCTGCGTCAGAAGATGGTTCGGTATACCATGTGTATATAAGTTCGTTGGACGGCATTGAGACTTCGGAAAAAGCTGCTCAAGTTTTAAATTCAGCTTCAGGGTTTATAAAAAATGAACTTGGGCAAAGATTGAGACTAAGACGAATTCCAAATATTAAATTTACCGCAACTGATGCGATAGAATACGGAATTAGTATGTCAAAGAGAATCGATGAACTTAACAACAAGTTTATCACAGCAAATTCAACAAACAATAATGATGATTAGTCTAAACTTGGTGAGCTGATTTCTAAATAATCAGCTCTCTTCCCCATTTTAGGAGGTTATTTAAATATGTATAAGCTATCTGATATAGCAAACATACTTAAAAAGAACGATTATTTTTACATTTTAACTCACATGTATCCCGACGGAGATGCATTGGGTTCTGCATTTGCACTTTGTAGAGCTCTTCAAAAAATCGGCAAACATGCAAAAGTTATATGCGACAACCCCTTACCTGAAAAATTTCAATATTTAACTGAATTTATAAAAAAAGAAGATTTTGATTTTAATTATATACTGGCGGTTGACCTAGCAGATACAGCTTTACTTGAATCTAATTCTAAAAAATATATAGGCAAAATAGATTTATGTATCGACCATCACATGTCAAATAAAAACTATGCAAAAATAAATTTCATAAATTCAAAAGCAGCTGCAAACTGCGAAATAATTTATAATTTACTAAATAAAATGGAAATTATCCTTGACCCTGAAATATCAACAGCATTGTATACCGGAATAGCAACCGATACCGGGTGCTTTCAATATTCAAATACGACTTCAGATACACACTTTATAACTTCTGAATTGATTAAACATGGAGCACAGTTCGAACAAATAAATGAAAAATTATTTTTGACAAAAACCAGAAAAAAAATTGAGCTCGAAAAAATCATATATAAAAACCTAGAATACAGATTTAATTCAAAATGTGCGATTACTCACGTTACGCTAAAAGAAATGGAAGAAATTGGAATAGGAGATAACGAACTTGACGGAATTGCATCCATACCTATAAAAATAGAAGGAGTACAAATAGGAATTACTATACGGGAAAAAAGTGAAAACTTTTTCAAAGTTTCGGTAAGGACTTCATCTTATATAAACGCCGACGAATTTTGCAAAAACTTTAACGGTGGCGGACACGCAAGAGCGGGTGGATTTAGTATTTTCGGCAATATTAATAATGTCAAAAACGAAATAGCAAATAAAATAAAATCAATCATGGAATGGTAAAATATGAACGGCATAATTATTATTGATAAACCTCAAAATTACACTTCATTTGATGTAATAGCAATCTTAAGAAAAAAATTTAATCAAAAAAAATTAGGCCACATGGGAACTTTAGATCCGATGGCTACGGGAGTCTTGCCCATTTTATTGGGCGATACGGCTAAGTTTCAAATATTCACAGAAAATAATAAAAAAGAATATATTGCTAAAATGGAATTCGGATTGACTACCGATACTTTGGATTCCACAGGAAAAATTTTAAATAAAACAGAATGTCATATAAAGAGAAAAGAATTTGAATCTGTATTAAATAATTTTTTGGGAGAAATTGATCAAGTCCCTCCTATGTTTTCCGCAATAAAACAAAATGGAAAAAAACTTTGTGATCTGGCAAGAAAAGGAATAGAAGTAGAAAGAGAAAAACGTAAAGTAGAAATAACAAGTATAGAAATTCTTAATTTTGATGAAATAAATCAAACTGCTTGTATAAAAATAAAATGTTCTTGCGGCACTTATATACGCTCGCTTTGTGATGATATAGGAAAAATTTTAGGATGCGGCGCAGTGATGACAGAACTAAGAAGAACAGAATCAAATGGTTTTTCACAAGAAAATTCTATCACTCTGGAAAAATTAAATAACTTAACTTTAAGTGAATTGGAAAAAAACTATATATTTCCAACCGAATACCTCTTTAAAAATTTAAAATCAGTAAATATTTCTGAAGCTCAAGAAAAAAGGTTCAGAAATGGAGGAGCTTTGTCCTTAGACAGAATTTTTTCTGATTTTCCACTAAAAAACGGCATAAACGTTAAGCTATACAGCAAAAATGAATTTATAGGTCTAGGATGCATTGACTCAACACAAAAAGAAATCAAAGTTTTGAAATGTTTAAAATCAATACAAAATCAATAAACGGTGGTGAAAATATGAATACTCATAATGAATTTACTTCAAATTGTGAACCCTCAGCAGTTGCTTTAGGATATTTTGTCGGAATACATAGAGGACATCAGAAAGTGATTTCAAAAGCGGTATCTCTTAAAAAATACGGACTTAAACCAACCGTGTTTACTTTTTCCCAAAATCCAAAGTCGGTAATATCGGGAACACCTGAAAATCGCATAACGAACAACAAAGAAAAAGAAACTGAAATTCAAAAATTAGGTATAGAAGAACTGTACATTGTAAATTTTGAAAATATTAAAAATATGACTTCAATAGAATTTGTTGAAGATTTACTGTATAAAAAATTAAATGCTCATGCAGTTGTTTGTGGATTTAACTACCACTTCGGAAAAGGTGGTCATTCGAATGCAGAAGATTTAAAAAAAATATGCAAAAATTATAATATAAAAACATATATCATAAAACCTGTGCTTTATAAATCTAAACCTATAAGTTCAACTCGTATTCGAGAAGCCTTAAAACAAAATGATGTTTCTAAAGTTACCGATATGATGAAGGGGGAAAATTTAAAATACAATAAATTCAGTGCTTAACCACGTAATTATTACGTGGCTTTATATATAATTTTGTACATAAAAAAAGCACCCTAAAAAGGTGCTCTTTCAATTGTGCTACTATTTTTCAGAAGCAACTTGTTCAGCCAATTTGGATTCATATTTCTTGCTGAGTCCGCAAACAGATGCAATCCATCCTACAACAGTTATAACGAATACAGGAACAACTGTGTAAAGGTGAGCCGATACCTTACTTCCGACAGCAACTATGTTAGTTAAAACATATATAATAGTGGAAGCCCCGGCTTTACCTGCACGACCGCCGATAACTTCAACGGCTGCTTGACCTTTGGTCTTGGTATCATCATCAAGAGGTCTGTAAGCCATGTTCTTGGTAGAGTCAAACAAGCAGTATTTTATGCTCTTTACTAAAGCGTCTACGAAAAGTCCAACCCAAATCGCCATCATCGAAACTGATGTTCCAAAGATCTCTTTTCCGCCGCTCTTTCCGTAAAGGATAAGTGTAAAGAATACGCCACCGAGAGTAATCATTACTATAGGAGTGATAATTGCTGAAACTTTCCAACTGAACTTTCTAAGTACGTTTGTACTCAAGAGAGTGGCGCAAATTGTTAAAACGCCTGTAGTCATGGAAAGTCTTCCCATCATTGCGGAATAGTCGCTTGCGCTTGTGAGAGTAGCTCTCATTTGTTCTTTCCAAACAACTTCGGTGAAGTTTATGGATACACCATATGCTATTACCAATACTGCTATTAATCCGATATAAGGAGATGTAAACAATATCTTTATACCTTCTGTAATTCCAACTTTAGCTTTTTTCTTCTTGGTTTTAACTTCTGAAGGATCATAGAATCTCGGATCTTTGAGAATTACGGAATTTATATAATAGAATATTCCCATTGTAGCAAATGCAAACAAAATACAAAGACCTATAAGAATTCTAACGTTTTTATCGAACTCTGCACCCTTTGCCTTAGACATACTTCCAAGAATTCCTCCTGAAAGAATTACTCCGATGTTTGCAATCAATGCATACAATCCATAGAATCTTTTTACTTCGCTCTTTTTTGTTACTTCATTTGCAAATTGCCAGAACAATGAAGATATAGCGATGGTTCCCCATATTTCTGAGAAAATGTAGAACAAGGTGTAAGACCAGTTTGTAAGACACGGAATAATATAATAGAAAAATCCCGGCCAAGAAGCTTGCATTTTCCTTACGGTATCAGCACTTGCATGAAGTACAGATGCATTAGGAAATAAGAATAAAAGGAAAATTACATAAAATGAAATAAATACAGACACCATTATGTAGAATGTTTTGTAGCTTCCGAATTTACTTATCAAGTATGTAAATAACATAACTACTAAAAATGCTGCCGGCATAACAAACCACAATTTAAGAACCGGAATAAGCTCAGTTCCTCCGCAAACTGCATACTTTTGAATAAACACGTCTTTGAGGTCTCTTACCATCGTATAAACAAACAGTATACAGAACATAAGTAAGCTCATTGGTAAAAACTTTTTTAACTCATAGTTGTGAATAGGCCACAAAATTTGTTGAAACTTATTAAATTCAGGCTTTTGTGAAACGCCTTGCGATGAATCGCTCATTTTAAAACATACTCCTTTACAAATTTATAAAAAACCGCTGACTTCATAACCTTTCTGTCACAACCACATCCTCTCAGTATACCAACCAATATTTGATAAAAGCCCATACTAATTCGGAACAGTATAATAAATTTCGTCGTTCAATAAAAAACCTATTACAATGAGAAGAAAAAAATTACTGAACCGATTAATAAAGACAAAAACACGCTTGAAAATTTTAATACACAACGCACAAAACTTTCAAGTACCATTTATGCTTCACATTATAACAGTATACGACACTTATTACAACTGTAATTTTTAATTTTTTATAATAATTTGCAAAATTTCCGCAATTAATAAAATTATTGTTCATTTCCAAATAAAATCATCATTTTGCTTGCATTTAATTTATTTATTTGATAGCATTATATAATAAGCGTAAATCTAAAAAAGGAAAGTATGCTTAAAATAAATAATTTAGTTTTAAATAACAACGATAAGGAGAATTTATCATGGCAAAGTGTGAAATTTGTGGAAAAGCAGCATCATTTGGAATAAAGGTTTCTCACTCTCACAGACGTTCAAACAAAATGTGGAAACCAAACATCAGAAAAATAAAAGCCGTAATCAACGGAACTCCAATGCGCGTTTGTGCTTGCACCAGATGCATGAGATCCGGAAAAGCTTCCAAAAAATCCTAATTGATTTTGCGGAGTTTTGAGTTGGTAGTCAAATTTTTAGATGGCAATATAATTTTAGAAGATGTAAAAAACTTTGACCTTGATCAAACTTTTGGTTGTGGTCAATGTTTTCGTTTTGAAAAAATTAAAAATAATTTTATCGGAACAGCGAATAACAAAGACATAAGAATATCTCAACAGGGTAATCAGATAAAAATCTATGACACAACGGAAAAAGAATTCAAAGAATTATGGTTTGATTTTTTTGATTTGGGTACGGACTATTCAAAAATAGGAGATGAATTATCATATCTTCATCCAATTCTTAAAGAAGCATATATTAATTGCAGCGGTATTCGGATATTAAAGCAGGAACCGTGGGAGACTCTTTGTTCATTTATAATTTCTCAAAATAACAACATACCTCGCATTAAAAAAATAATTAAAGCACTTTGTGAGCTATATGGAGAAAAAACAAAGTGTGGTTTTTCATTCCCTACCGCTAAAAAAATATCTTCGATGAATTTAGATGACCTTTCCCCTATCAAAAGTGGATTCAGAGCAAAATACATACTTGACGCTGCCAAAAAAATATCAAACGGCGATATTAATTTGGAAGAGATAAAAAGTAAAGAGTATTTTTACGCCAAAGAATTACTTATGAATATTCACGGAGTAGGACCGAAGGTAGCAGATTGTGTACTTTTATATGGATTTCACCGTTTAGAAGCATTTCCGTTAGATGTGTGGATGAAGAAAATAATGAATAAGTTTTTTGCAGACAAATCTTCTGATTTTTTCGGAAAATTTGCCGGAATCGCACAACAGTATCTATATCACTTTACGCGACAGAATCCTGATATTTTGAATTAGTATACTTCAAATCACAAATAAAAGTAAATTTATGCAATCAAAAACCGACTGTTCATTGGAATAGCCGGTGGTTTTTTTCTTAATGAATTTTTTAATGAGTGCTCAATCTCTTCTCCTACGTGAAATAAAAATCAATCTTAAAAGTGAAAGAAGTGAAGTAAACATCGCAGCAACATAAGTAAATGCCGCTGCACCCAAAACTTCCTTAACGCCTTTTTCTTCTTCTGCATTAATCATTCCTGTTTCTTTTAGTGCCAAAAATGCCCTATGACTCGCATTAAATTCAACCGGTAAGGTTACAAGTTGAAACAAAACAGCCAAAGAATAAAGCATAATTCCGGCGTTAACTACGAAGCTATATTTCACTGGTAAAGCAAGACCTATAAATACAAGCGGCATTGCTAAATTTGAGCCTATTTGTACAACAGGGACCAAAGAATGCCTTATTTTAAGGGGAACATATCCCACAGCATTTTGAACAGCATGGCCTGCTTCATGCGCCGCAACACTTAAAGATGCCACTGTTCGCTTAGAGTACACATTTTCAGACAACGCTATATTATTGGTTCTAGAGTCATAATGGTCATTAAAGTATCCATAAATTTTTCCTATCGATACTCCTCTGACTTTATTGTGTCTTAAAACACGCTCTGCAGATTCCATACCGGTAATATTTTTAGAGCACTCAACTTTAGAATACTTATTAAATGCATGTTTCACCTTAAAGTGAGCATACAAAGAAACAGACAATGAAATTATCATGTAAAAAATATAACTGGCATCGTAATAATACATATTTTTCCCTCTCTTATCAACAATAATAGATAAATATTTTACCACAACAGTATAATAAATTCAAATTCGGTAAAACTTAAAAAGGTGCTAAAAAATATTTTTTAAAAAAATTAGCACTCAGGGGTTGACGCTGCTAAAAAGTAGTGCTACACTATAATTACAAGCTATTTTATAGTTTGATAATTACTTTTATATTTTCAGGGGGTTTAATATTATGTATATGATGCCGTATAGTAAAGATTTATTTGATGATTTTGCAGATCCGATCGAAAGATTTTTAGGTAACGGTTCCCTGTTTCGTCAACACACCAACAACGTTATGAAAACAGACGTAGTTGAAAAGGACGATGGCATAGAATTGATGATGGATCTTCCGGGAGTAATGAAAGAAAACATTAAAATCGAACTCAATGATGGTTACATTTCCATAACAGCTTCCAGCAATAAAGAAGCTAATGAGAAAGATTCAAACGGAAATTACCTTAGAAAAGAAAGACAATGCGGAAAATACAGCCGCAGCTTCTACGTCGGAGAAAATTTGACGGAGGAAGATATAAAAGCATCGTTCAAAGATGGAGTTCTTACACTTAAGTTCCCCAAAAATGACGATAAAAAATTCGAAAAGAAAAAGACAATCTTTATAGAAGGTTAGTTTAAAGACAGAAAGACGGCTAAGCCGTCTTTTTTTATACAAAAAAATATATAAAACAAACTGCTTATCACAAACTTTATCAACCGAAAGGCAAAGCTTTAATTTTTGGATCTATCTCTCTTGCTTTTTCTGCTTGTTCAAAATTATCAAATATTATCCCGCTCCATTTTTTACCATCTGCAGTCTTCTTATATCTGATTCTTCCTTCATCCCCTGCTCTCAACCATTTAGTTTTTTCCGGTATTCCTTTTACCGTTGATATTTTTTTAGTTTTTAAACTTTTTAACTCATCTACCCCTTGAACATAAATATCGTAATAATGTTCATTATCCATTATCCTACCGCGTAAATCAGGCTTTAAAACCGGATTAATTGGACTCGTAAACTTAAGATTAAAGTTATATTTCATATAAAACTCTCCTATCTTTAATGTATTTTACTTCCCACAAGAACGATTATAGTTATATATCTATAATGTCAATATATTATTTTATTTTTTGATATATTTATATAAAATGTTGAGCACACTAAAAAAGAAGACTATAATCTATATTTAACATTTAAAACATTTCAATCATTAACTGTGTAATTATTATAAACAAAAATTCATACTATATCAGAAAGGAGGAGCGCTTTTATGCCCGTAGTTAACAGAATTCCACCCGGAAATATAATAAATCAATTTCAAGGCACAGAACTTGAAGCAGGACGAGTCCCTTCCTCAAATAGTTGGGAAGTAATAATAAAATACAATGGAGATATATTTAAAATTGCCGATGAACTGCAAATAGAAATTGAAATTTTAGGCTCGGGATATGCAATTGCAACGCTATCTTTAGATAAAATTCCAATGCTTGTAAAATATTCTGAAATAGAACATATTGAACCTCCAAAAACTTTAACAATAAGTATTAAACAAGAACTCAGTCACTCATGCATCACAAACGTAAATTCATTTGAAGACAGCAGTATTTCAGGAGAAGGGACAATAATTGCTATACTGGATTCCGGAATAGACTACACCCATCCGGATTTCATAAATGAAGACGGTACAAGCAGAATTTTATATCTATGGGACCAAACCATACCGGGAAATCCACCGGAAGGTTTCACATCCGGTACGGAATATACAAACGAACAAATAAATGAAGCTTTAAAAAATCCTAACCCATATCAAATAGTCTCAGAAGTAGATTCAGTCGGACACGGAACAGCCGTTGCGGGAATAGCTGCCGGAAATGGTCGAGCTTCAAACGGCGAAAATAAAGGAGTAGCTCCAAAAGCTTCTCTTATCGTAGTTAAATTAGGAGAAAAAGGTTATCCATCCTTTGCTTTAACTACCGAACTTATGAGAGCGCTTAAATACTCAATAGACAAAGCATTATATTTAAAAATGCCGATTTGCGTAAACATCAGTTACGGAACAAATGACGGTCCTCACAATGGACAGTCCTTATTTGAAACTTATATAAACAGTATGGCAGAAAGATGGAAAACTTCTATTGTTGTAGCTTCCGGAAATGAAGGAGGAGCGGCTCACCATTATTCAGGTAAAATTTCATCTGCAGAAACTCAAGAAGTAAAATTTTTTTACGCCGGAAAGTATCCGTCATTTTATGTGACACTATGGAAAAATTTTGTAGACAACTTTACTGTAGAATTGATTTTACCTAACGGACAATCGACCGGGGAAATAATCAACTATGATTTAACCAGAACATATCGTATCGGAGATGCATCTATTTTAATTAATTATGGTCAACCACGATTTTACAACGCTTTTCAGGAAATATTTTTTCAGATAAATTCATTATCCGGAGCACCCTTGAACGGTTTGTTTACCATAAGCATAAAAGCATCTAAAATAACGGATGGAAACTATAATGTATATTTACCCACAACTGAAGAAGTATCAACAGAAACCGCATTTACAAATCCGTGCGACGATGTAACACTTACGATACCATCCACAGCTCAAAACGTTATAACAGTAGGAGGATATGACTCTCTAAGAAATGTTATGGCGAATTTTTCAGGTCGAGGAAATACTTTAAATATAATATTTTCAAAACCGGATTTGGTAGCTCCAGCTGTAAACGTACTAAGTACATCTGTAGGAGGAGGATACAGCTCATTTACGGGAACAAGTATAGCCGCTCCATTTGTAACAGGAGCAACTTCACTTATGATGCAATGGGGAATTGTACAGGGAAACGACCTTTTTTTATACGGAGAAAGAGTGAAAGCTTATTTAAAAAGCGGTGCAAGACGTTCACCTTCAATAACTTATCCAAACAATCGTTGGGGATATGGTTCTTTGTGTTTAATAGACACTTTAGGACAACTGCGAGCATTCAACGGCTACGCTTAATCTATAAATAATTTAATAAAAAAATTTAATCGGAGGAATTTTATGCCCGACGAAACCTTGGACGAAATTAACATGCCACTTTATGAATTTATAAATCTTCCAACAACTATATCGTTTTATTATTGGTACACTAACATTTTTCAAAACTTTCTTTCTAAACGCCCATACATACGCCTTGGAAGAGTACTGGTAAATGAACTGGCTATACTTTATACAAATGAAAAATATATGAATCAAATATTTGCTGACCTTGGTTCTGATTTTTTGAATATTTATCCGGAAATTTATGGTCTTACAGGAAAAGAAGCTCTGGAGTCAGCAGGAATATTACAAGTTCAACAACAACCTTATCTCAATCTTACAGGAAAAGGCACTACCGTAGCGATAATAGACACCGGTATAGACTACACTCAACCGATATTCAGGTACGAAGACGGAACTACAAAAATAAAATACATCTGGGACCAAACTACCAACTCCGAACCAAATGATCCTGATATAAATTTCGGTACTGTATACACTCAGGAACAAATAAATGAAGCTTTAAAAAATGATGATCCATATAGTATAGTCCCTCACAAAGATTCAGACGGTCATGGGACTTTTCTTGCTTCCGTAGCCGCCGGACGAGAATCGGACGAATTTATAGGAGCAGCTCCTGACGCTGATATAATAGTAGTTAAACTAAAAAAAGCCAGTAACTACTATCTGAAAAAATTTCTTGTCCCCACAGAGCAACATAACGCCTATGAAGCTATAGACATAATTTTAGGACTGACATTTGCCATAGACAAAACCCAACCCTCTCAAACTCCATGTTCGATGTGTTTGGGGCTAGGAAGTAATTTTGGAGGACATAATGGTCAAAACAGACTCGAAAACTATATAACTTTCATTTCAAACGCAATAGGAATAGCTGTTTCCACAGGAGTAGGAAATGAAAGCAATGCAAGACATCACACTCAAGGTACTGTACGCCAAAATGGAGATATTGTACCTATTGAAGTAAAAGTTGGAGAAAATGTAAATAATTTCAGCGTATACATATGGTACCCGGGATGGGATAAAATATCTTTTTCTTTGAAATCACCCACGGGAGAAGTTATAAATCGCATACCTTTTAATGTGGGTACAACATACGAAAGAAAGTTAATTTTTGAAAAATCTACCGTGACAATGCTGTATCATCAAAATGAAAGCAGATTTGCGGTGGTTCAAGTAACAGACGCCGTTCCCGGAACGTGGGAAATCAATTTGCATGGAGATGTAATTATAAGTGGAGAATATCATGCTTGGTTACCTATGACGGGATTTGTAAGCCAAAATGTAGAATTTACCTCCCCTACACCCAACTATACCGTGGTAATACCTTCCACTGCTCAAGGAGCACTAAGCGTAGGAGCTTATAACTCCAGAGAAAACAGCTTGTACATAAACAGTTCCTGGGGTCCTACAGTAAGTTCCAAAATTTCGCCGGATTTCGTTGCGCCCGGTGTAAATGTATCAGGATTTTATCCTATAGGAGTTGGAAGCATGACCGGTACCAGTACATCTGCCGCAATTGTATGTGGAGCTTCGGCACTTATGTTTCAATGGGCACTAGTTGAAGGAAATTCCCCTACAATGACAGGAAATCGTCTTAGAACAGTCTTTATAAGAGGAAGTTCCAGAGATGAAAACAGGCAATATCCAAATCCTCAATGGGGATATGGAAAATTTAATCTATCTCAAACATTTAACTTATTTCGTGAAGAATACTTATAATTTAAAATAATAAAAATGTCTTGTTTAAACTCAATCCAAAATTGAAATAAAAGCCAAATTATTTCCTCTGCGTCCTTGAGTAGCTCTATGAGAAAACAACAAATCTTTATTGCAACTGCTGCAAACATCAGATTTAAAAATATTGCGCTCATCAATTCCGAACTTCAAAAGCAATTTTTTATTAACTTCTGAGATATCAATATAAGCTTTATCGGGATTATTTTTTGATTTAATGTAAAAATTATCTATTTCTAAATTTTCAAACTCCGATAAAACAGGTTTTGAAACCTCAAAACAACACTTCCCTATGCCCGGACCAATTGCACAAAACAAATCTGTTTTATAAGAACCATATTCATTCACAAAAGTTTCTGCCAACTTCAAAGCAATTTTCGCAACAGTTCCCCTCCAACCTGCATGAGCCAATCCTACTACTTTTTTAGATTCATCGAACATAAATACAGGCATACAATCTGCATGAGAAGTAGTCAAAATAACTCCCGGCACATCAGTTACAAATCCGTCTGAAGAATCATATACAAGCTCTTTAAATTTTTTATTTTTCACATCATTGTATGTGATTTTTTTTATGAAATTTCCATGTACTTGCTGTGCACGAACAAGTTTGTTTATATCAAAATTCAGAGCACTGCAAATTATTTTATAGTTCTCCATAACGAATTCTTCGACATCTCCACGAGAAAAACTTAAATTCATGGATTTAAATTCATTTTTGCTGACTCCTCCCACACGTGTGGAAAACGCATGTTTAATAAATGAATGCTTTTCAAAATCCTTAAAAGTGAGATAACAAACTTCGTCTTTAAAATTTATATTCATGTTTTGACTCGAAAATATCACTATTCAATACCCCTTTTATAAAATATAAGTAATTTAAAATAATTTTATATTGACATTATATAAAATTCAGTGTAGTATACTATATATATAAATTATGATAGAGGGAGGTTATTTAATTAGATGAAAATTGCAGAGATATTATTAATTATATCTATAACCACCCTAGTTATCATATTTCTTATCGGACTTTTTGTAGGTGATTATTTATACAAACTCGCTATAAATTCACATACCGACAAATCTGCATTTCTCAAAGCTACTCCCATGACTGCCAAAAATAATGTTAATGAAGCAAAAAAGCTTTCTGAACGTTGGTTTAAATCCAGTTCTCAGTCTGGGTTTATATATTCTTTTGACGATCTAAAATTAAATTATTATGTCATAAAAAGCAGAACAAACTCAAACAAGTGGGCAATTATCTGCCACGGTTACAACGGAAACGCTTTTAAACAAAGTGAAAATGCAATGAATTTTTATAATATGGGATTTAACTTACTAATTCCCGATGCGAGAGGTCACGGAAAAAGTGAAGGCGAATACATCGGAATGGGATGGCATGACAGACTGGATATCGCTAAATATATAAACAGAATAATAGGAGAAAATCCAGATGCATCAATAGTACTTTACGGTGGTTCAATGGGAGCTTCTACCGTTTTAATGACTTCAGGAGAAAAAATACCCGAAAATGTAAAAGCAGTAGTAGCAGATTGTGGATATTCATCCGCGTGGAGCGAACTGAGCTATCAACTTGGAAAATTTTTGTTTCTCCCCTCTTTTCCGTTCTTAAATTTTATGTCCTTCATAACAAAAATAAAGGCCGGATATTCTCTCGAAGATGCCGATGCAGTAAAGCAAGTTAAAAAATGTAAAATTCCTGTCTTAATAATACACGGAGCGGAAGATAAATTTGTTCCCACCAAAATGGCTGATGAAATTTACAATTCCATACCATACAAAAAGGAAAAATTAATTGTTCAAAATGCGGCACATGTACAGTCTTCAACAGTCAACCCTGACCTATATTGGAAAACAATATGCGATTTTATAGAAAAATATACAGATATTGCGTAAATTTATGATTTTATCATCTATCGCGGACACTTTAAAAATAATCAAGCTATCTCTGTGTATCCCAATTTTTTATGTATGTCAGATTAAATTAATAATCACATGCATTTGTTTAAACACTAAATAGAATATCTTCATAAGTTGGATACGGCCAAAATTTCTTTGGTATGTATGATTCTATACAGTCTATTGACGAACGTATTTCCTTCATCAAACTTATTATACAATCTCTATA
>CAKUZC010000009.1 GCA_934718145.1 uncultured Eubacteriales bacterium
CATCATATATATATATATATATATGATGTCAAGTGTTTTTTATAAAAATAATATAAATTATTTTTCAAAGATTTCATACGAGTAAAAAATAGGATCTATAGTGAATCTTTTTTGACTTATCTTTCGTAGCGTTATAATTGTATAATTTAGTTTTAAAACAAGCTTTTATATTCATACAATTAAGTGTAGGGAGGAGTTAGATTGCGTAAAATTAAATTTTTCAGTTATATTAAAAATAATGTTTTAAGTACTGTTACTTTTTCAATGGGTATAGCTGTTGTTTTGTCGCTTTTGTTTGTCTCTTATGTAAAAATAAGTGCCCATATAGCGTCTCAGAAAGAATCGGGAGGCAATTCATCTAAAGTTGTTATACTTGATGCAGGACATGGAGGAGAAGACGGTGGAGCAGTAGGCGTTGATGGAATCGTTGAGAAAGATATAAATCTTGCGATTACACTGAAAGTTCGAGATTATCTTGAGGCGTCCGGTTATAAGGTCATAATGACAAGGGATAAAGACATTGCAATTTATGACGACAGTGCCGAGAGTTTAAGGAGTAAGAAACGGTCTGATTTGCACAACAGAGCAAAGATAATAAGTGAAAACGAAAACGAAAATAATATATTTGTCAGTATACACCAGAATAAATTTCCGGATTCTAAGTATTTCGGTACTCAAATATTTTATTCCAAAAATGATGCCAGGAGTCAAACATTGGCTTGTGGAATAAAGGATTCTGTTGTTGGACTTATTCAACCTGAAAATACCAGGGAAATAAAACCGGCCGATAAGAGAATTTTTTTACTTGATAAATCCCGAATACCGGCTGTGGTTGTGGAATGTGGTTTTTTATCGAATGAAGAGGAAGCTTCCAAGTTGATAAAAAATGAATACCAAAGTCAGATGGCTTTTTGTATATACTGCGGAATTATTAATTATTACTTAAACAATACTTGATGATAAACGAATATCAAGTTATAATTTAATTGAATTTTTTAAAGGATGTAATTTATGAAAACGTTTAAAAATAAGTTGATATCAATTTTTGCTGTATTTTTTGTGTCATTTTTTTCAGTAAATGCGCAGGAGTTCAAGGAATTTGAAATGAATTCTGAAATATGTGCGTCTATTCCTCATGAGATTGATTTACACGATTTTTGTTTTAAGAGAATTTCAGTTATATCGAAGTATATTGGAATAGTATTTAATAAAAAATTTTTATTTCAAAATATTAAAAGCACTTTGATAGAGAAAATGAACAATGAATTTGAAGGCGGTATTTTATCCACTGAAAAATATTATCTTAGCAGTTCTTCCGGTTGGGAAGAGTACGTAAACACTTCAAAATCTCTCATGAATATTTATAAAACAGCGATGAGATTTAAAGTGAGAGAAAAGTATGAGTAAATTAAAAAGCGTCTATGTTTGTTCGGAATGCGGATATGAATCTGCAAAATGGAATGGAATATGTCCATCGTGCGGTCAGGGAAATACTATGGTTGAAGAAGTGCGTGATACGGACTTAAAAAAGAAATCTCCGGCTGTAAAGTTTAATAGTTCACACATAAGTGAAGTTCCGATGGATAGCATAGACATAAATGAAGAAACGAGATATCATACAGGTTTTAATGAACTTGACAGAGTTTTTGGCGGAGGTATTGTCAAAGGCTCTTTGTCGCTTTTAGGCGGTACACCTGGAATAGGAAAATCCACGCTTTTGCTTCAAATATGTAATTATTTGGATAAAGATCTTAAAATTTTGTATGTATCGGGCGAAGAGTCCAAACGTCAGATAAAGATGCGTGCTTCTAGGCTGGGCGTTCATAACGAAAATTTATTTATCATGACTGAAACGGACATTAATTTGATTTCCGCAGAGATAGAGTACACTCATCCCGATATAGTTATAATAGACTCAATCCAAACTATGAACAATTCAAATTCATCTTCTTTTCCCGGGAGTGTTTCTCAAGTCAAAGAGTGTGCCAATGCATTTTTAAAGCTTTCAAAATCTTTGGATATTACCGTAATGGTGATAGGCCATGTAAATAAAGACGGAGCAATTGCAGGCCCGAAAGTTTTAGAACACATGGTTGATGCAGTATTTTATTTTGAAGGAGATAATCAGACATCCTATCGAATTTTACGTGCTGTTAAAAATAGACATGGTTCCACGAATGAAATAGGCGTTTTTCGAATGGAAAATGAAGGACTCAGCGAGGTTGAAAATCCTTCTGCGATGATGCTGGCCGGAAAACCGGAAGGTGTATCGGGAATATGCGTTGCGTGTGTTATGGAAGGTTCTCGACCTATTTTAACTGAAGTTCAAGGACTTGTAACATCAACGAGTTTTGGAAATCCTCGTAGGATGTCCACCGGATTTGATTATAATCGAATGTCGCTTATTTTAGCTGTTTTGGAAAAACGTGCGGGATACTTTTTTTCTTCGATGGACGCATATATTAATGTAGTAGGAGGACTTAAACTTGATGAACCGGCGGCAGATCTTTCTGTTGCTGTTGCTTTGGTTTCGAGTCTTAAAGATAAAGCTGTTGCCGATGACGTTGTTGCATTTGGAGAAATAGGTCTTGCAGGAGAAATTAGAGCTGTTCCAAACTGCGAAATGAGAATAAGAGAAGCTCAGAGGCTTGGATTTAAAAAATGTATAATTCCTTATTATAATTTCAAATCAATGAGGAATACCAATAACCACGAAATAGAGATTATTGGAGCAAAAGACATAAGAACTGCTGTTTCGGAAGCAATAAATTAAAAATTTGTATTACTGTGAAGTCGTGTGAAGTGTATTCATGCGATTTTTTAATATATTTTATAAAAACTATTGACAATATATATATATATATATAATTATTAGTATCCTTAGCGCTTTGGATAAAAATAATTTTATAGGATGTGATTTTTATGGAAATGCAAATATCGTTTGGTGGTAAAAATTTAAAATTATCTATAGCCGACTCTTTTAAAAATATATTGGAAGAAAAACGTGATCCCAATATGAAGGCTGAAGAATTTAAAAAGGAAACTCAAAAGTTGATTGAAGAATCATTTAAAGATTACTTTACAGCTAATGAGTGGAAAGAATTAAAAAAATTAAATAATGGTAAAGATGTTGATTTAGAAGAGATTGATATAGTTGAAAAGTGTGGGAATAACTGTCTAGCGAGTTGTTCAAATAAAGAAGTAAATTATTTTAAGCAGTTTCATGAAGTGTTTCTTATTGGAAATAAATTTAAAGTTTCCATAGTATTGTATCCTGAGAAAGTAAGTTTAAGAGAAATGTGGGAGGAAAATAGTGGTATAAATCCCGATTGCACATATGACGCTTTAAAACAGGCAATAAAAGAACTAAAACAAAAACAAAAATAAAAAGTTTTCAGCCACACAGAAGTTAAACCTGTGTGGTTTTGTGTGTTAAATTATTTTAGAAAAGCTTTCATTGAGGTAAAAAGAATAGATAATAAGCTCTTTTACATCTGTTCCGGAAATTTTTTCAAGAGCATATTTGTATAAATTGAGTTGTGTGGAATATTTTTCATATAAATCTTTAATGCTTTCAGTTTTGTCAGTTTTATAATCGACTATTACGTATTTTCCGTTTTCTTGAAAAGCACAATCCAAAGCTCCTTGCATGAATACAAAATTGTCTGAATCGTTTTTAGATATAGCATGTTTATTTAATAGTTCAGGATGAATTTTTACAGAGAATCTTTTTTCTCGCACTGTTTTTTCGCTTTGCATTATTCTTTTTGCAAGAGGAGAACTTATAAATTTTTGAATTTTGCTTATGTTTAAATTTTCTGATTCTTTAATTGTTAAAAATCCTTCTGATAAAAGGCGATTAATTTCTGATTTTACTCCATGTAACATTGCATTTTTGAAGTTTGAAAAACACATAAATTTGTGTAGAGCTGTGCCTTTTTGTGCGGCAGTGAAATTTTTTTCAGTAGCAAAAGATGGTCTGGAATTTGCTGTATATTGCTCCCAGTCACCACTTTGATTCATCATAGAAGCTGAAATTTTAAGCGGCAAATTTACAAATTCTTTGTATGGATAGACGAAATCAAATCTTTCATTTATAATTCTTTCCCATTCTGGGTCTGAGTTCTCATATGAAATTTGTTCTTCTATATATTCTTCACAATCATCAGAATAACCGGTAGATTCGAGTTCATGAGAGATCAAATTAATATCCCAGTTTAAATTTTTTGAATTTTTTTCTGAGATATATTCGTTTAAATTCATAACATTGCAAAGCTTGTTTCTGAGGTTGCTTTGGCATATGCATAAAATTATCCAAGATGCAAAAGAATTGGAATTTTTCACTTCAATTGGTGAAATAAAATTATTATTTTGGGTTAATATCAGATTTTTTTCAATTGTTTTTGAGGGTTCTTTTATGGAAGCTATTAAAAAAAGTTTTTGTTTTGCTCTGGTCAAAGCGACGTAGAAAATTCGCATTTCTTCAGAGATGTCTTCATCTTGGTTCTGAGATAATATAGCTTTTCTCATTAAATTATCAAATTGTAAAGTTCCTTCATTGTTTTTCAATTTCATAGCGAGGCCAAAGTCTGAACTAATAATTACTTTATTTTTATCAAAATTAAACCTTTTTCCGCATCCTGCCACTATGCATACGGGGAATTCAAGACCTTTCGATTTGTGAATACTCATTATTTTCACAGTATTTTCGTACTCAGAAGATATTGAAGCAGGTTCCAAATCGGATTTTTTTTGTTTTATATTTTCTATGTAATCTAAAAATCCGGATAATCCTTTGTGGTACTGATTTTCGAATTTTTCTGCATATTGAACCAAAAGTTCAAGATTTGCTTTTTTAACTTCTCCTTTTGGCTTTGCAAGGCATAGAGCGGGATAATCGGTGTCTTGATATATGAATTCAATTAATTCTCCGCAAGGAATTGTGCAAGAAATCTTTCTCCAGTAGTTTATTTTTTCTAAAAAATCGGTACATTTTTTCATTCCGTTTTCAGATGATTTTTTTACTGCAAAATAAAATAAATTGTTTTTGTCATATTCTCTAATTTCACTGAGTTCGTCTACGCTAAATCCAAATATTGGACTCATCATTGCAGATATTAACGGTATGTCCTGAACGGGATTGTTTATTGTTTGAAGTATTGAAATTATGTTGGAAATCTCAGAAGTATCGAGAAATTTTTCTTTAGTTTCCGACCAAGCCGGTATACCTTGCTCTAAAAGTCTTGAAGTGTAAATGTGAGCATGAGCGTTTGAACTGCGCATGAGTATGCAAAAATCAGAATAAGTTATGGGTCTTTCAGTCCCATTTTCACTTACTTTATATTTTTGATGAATCATTTCTGTAATTTTTTCTGCAATAAAATCGGCTTCAAGAATATCTGAGTTTTCCTGAGATTTAGAGGTATCTATTATTGAAAAATTTACATCACATTCATTGTTTTGAATTTCTTCTTTGCATAGACCCGGAACCAGTTTTTCTTCATCGTTATATTCTATTTCTCCGGCTTCTTCAGACATAATGCTTTCAAAAATAAAATTTATGCTGTTTATAATTTTTGGATTACTTCTGAAATTTTTTCCCAGTATTATTTTGGCGGGGTAATTATTTTTTTCTTTAGAATAAAGTTGATAATCGCTTTTTTTTCTTAAAAATATTTGAGGTTTTGAATGTCTGAATTTATATATACTTTGTTTAACGTCTCCCACACAAAACATTTTGTTGTTATTGTTTATGAGTTTAAATATAGTATTTTGGATTTCGTTTATGTCCTGATATTCGTCTACCATTATTTCTGCGTATCTGTTCGAAATTTCTAAAGCTATATCGCTTGGCATTATTTCTCCTGAATCAATATCTTTTGAAAGAAGTTTTATGGTCCAGTGTTCTAAATCACTGTAGTCGGCGATATTTCTGATAGTTTTTAGATAAGAAATTTCCTGACTCAAATAATTTGTTGCATCAAAAAGAGTTTTTGTTACGATTTTGAATTTTTCCAATGCATTTATTGTTCCGAGTTCAAAAAATATAAAGTATTTTTTAGTGTTTTTAATTAAATTCTTAGCGTATTCTCGTTTTTCGGAGATTATATTTTTCTCGAAATCGCAATCCTTACATCTTAGAGGTTTGAGTTTAGAAAATGAAAATTGAGTAATTTTTTCTGCAATTTTGTCCCAGCTTTCAGTGCTTAACGATTCTATAATCGAATTTACTTCGGATAAATCTTTTTCAATGGCTTCACCGTAAGATTTTTGTATATTTTCATTTTCGGAAGAAATATTTTTTATCTGAAAAAGTGTTTTTTGAATTTCCGTAAATGATTTCTTTGCAAAATTGATGGCAATTTTTCCCCATGGAGAATCTTTTACAGATGTAATATTTTCATACATCTTACAAACATCATTCATCCATTTTTCAGGGAAAGGTAAAGAACGGGTAAAATCGTATAGTTGTTCAATTACAAGAGATAAAGAGTTGTCATTTTTTTCGTTTCCAAAAAGATTCGCAGTATATATGAAATCAGGATTTTGAGATTCATAAAAATCATTTAAAGTTTTTTCCATTGCTTTATTCTTTATAATGGAAATTTCACTTTCTTCGGCGATTCTAAATTTTGGAGATATTCCGAGTTTGTAAAAATTTTCTCGTATGATGCTTGCGCAAAAGCTGTGAATGGTACCCAGGGAAGCACATTTTAACATTATTTGTTGGTTGCTGAGATGAGAGTTTTGCGGATTTTTGCTTATCATTTCAGAGAGTCTTGCTGAGATGCGACTTTTCATTTCTTGTGCAGCGGCCTTTGTGAAAGTAACGATTAAAAATTTATTTATATCTATGGGATTTTCCAAATCTGTTATTTGTTTTATGACTCTTTCTACGAGTACTGAAGTTTTCCCCGAACCTGCTGCTGCCGATACCAGTATACTTCCGCCCGTGGAATTTATAGCATTTTCTTGTTCGGTAGTCCATTTTTTGCTCATATTTTCAATTATCCTTTTCGATTATTTTTTCCAAAGCTTTTTTGTTTGTCATATTTGTAGGTATTTCGTTAAATATTTCTTGTTCGTAGCAACATATCGGAAAATAGCAGCATTTTTCGCATGCAGTGTACTCTTTGAAAATCGGTTTTGCAGATACTTTGCCGTTTTGTAGACAATTTACCATTTCAATTATCAGTTTTTGGGAGTAATCCGATATTAGACGTAGTTCTTCGGAATTTATTGTAGATTGTGATTTTTTTATTTCTCCGTTTTTAATTTCAGCAGGTATGAAAATTCCTCTTCCGTCTTTTTCCATTCCCAAAATTGACTCAGTGTCATCTAAAAGTAAACCGTTCATGCATAATTTTTCAAAAATTTTAACCGTTTCTATTTGATGGGATTCTGCTTCTATTGCGTCTATGACAGGTTTTAAAGCGGTAAAATATAACATACCGGCAGGAATTATTTTACCGTATTTTTTTTCACCATTTTTCTTAACTGCTGTTAAATATATAAGCATTTGCATATTCAAACCGAATAAAATATCTGATAATTTAAACTCTTTAACACCCGTTTTATAATCTACGATTCTAACGTAAGTTCCTTTTTGAGATTTCATAATGTCTACACGGTCAATTTTACCCTCAATAGTAATAACTGTTCCGTTTGGCATATTTATTTTTAACGGAGGTATATCGCCATTTTCGGCTACCTGCAGTTCAAGGTCTGAAAGTGAAAAAGAGCTTTGTTCAAATTCTTTTACAAAATATTTTGCAAGAAAAATAAGAGAGGAATTTAACTTTTTTATTCCATGTAAAAATCTCTGCGGTTTACCATCTATTCCGCCCAAATTTTTTTCTATGTAATGTTTGGTAATTGATTCTATTTCAGATTTAATTTCTTCTTCTGGAGCGGATACAATTGTATGATTTGGATATTTTTTAAATAATTTTTCTAAAGAATAGTGTATTATATTTCCGTACTCTATTGCTCCAAATGAGGCTTTTTTTAAGGGTTTTGCTCCCAACGCATATTGACAGAAGTAACTGAATCGACAATTATAATATTTTTCTATTTGAGATGCAGAAAGCTTAATTTGTTTTCCGAAAAAATTTTCTGCTCTTTCGGGATTTTCAAAATCAAGAGGTTTGTTTAAAAATATTTTTTCCAGAGCTTTATATTTTTCTCTATACGATCCATCTTGTACGTAGTATTTTTTAAGTTCATTTGAAAATGACGAGTTTTTTCCAAAGTTTGTGGCCAGTATTTCAAAAGACGGTTTTTGTTTCCAAATTTTTTCTTTAGGACCTGAACTATAGCGGTTCATTATTTTTATTTTGGGGAAAATTTGTATTATCTCTTTTATAATTTCAGACGGAATATTTCCTTTACCGGAAAAGTTTGATGAGGGCCAACTTACAAACAATTTTTCAGATGCATTTGAAATTGCCATGTAGGCGAGAAATCTTTCTTGAATTAAAAAAGTTTTTGCACTGTCTGTAATTTCAACTCCCAAAGAGGCCATAAGATTTATTTCAGATTCTGTGAATACAGCTGAAGAATCGGGATTTTTGGGGAATTCTCCATTAATTGCACCTATTAAAAATACGGTTTTTACGCTTGAAAGACGTATGGTATCTGCTTGACCTATAACGACATTATCAAGGCTTTGAGGGATAGTAGAAACGGTGACAGAACTCGAAACTGAACGAAGTACGTCGGCATATTTTTTGACTGAAATTTTAGTGTTTTGGAATATTTCGGAAATTTTGCTTAAAATATTCATTGCGCAGTCCCAAGCACCGGATTCGTATTGAGCTTCTGCTGATTTATTGGCGTTAGCTAAGTTTTTACACAAATTTCTTAAATTTTCCGCTGCATTTACATCCAAAAGAAGTTCATAAATAGATTTTGATATTTTATCTGCTGTTGTCCGTTTTGTCTTGTCGTAAAAATTTTTAAGAGGAGATATTATTTTTTTACGCAATTCATTTATGTTTTCGAGTTCATTTTTACTCTCTTCGTCCCACGCTTTTTCAAATCCTTTGGGGTGCATTGTAAAGTCCTCAAACCATGAATTACCTGTTATATTCCAAAGAAAAATATAGTTTTCAACGATAGATATTTCTTCTGTTGATAAATCCACAAGACCTGATTTTAAAAACCTGAAAATCTCCTGTGAATCAAATTCCGAAGCTACAGTATCAAGCGCTGAAAATATCAAATTCATAATACTTTTGTGAAAAATTGTATTTGGAGAATTTAAAAAATAGGGTATATCGTATTTTTTGAAAGTGCTTTTTAAAATACTTTTGTAGTTTTCCATATTTCTTACGATTACTGCAAAATCTTTGAATCTGCAATTTTCAGTCATAACTGATTTTGCTATGTTTCTTGCTACATATTCACATTCTTCTGATTGGTTCAAAGCGTTATATATTTCGATATTTTGAGGAACTATTTCACTTGAAGATTTTTCGGGACAGAACATATTTTCTTGTAAAATTAAAAGATCTTTTTTCTTGAATTTTGAGTTTTTCTGTAAAAAAATAGGTTCAGAAATTTCAACATAGTTTGAGCGTGCGTCTTTTTTAATTTTTTTTATTGTTTGATAAACGTTGAAGAATAAATTTTTTTCATCGTAATTTTGAATAGAAGCATCAAAGCAAAATGCCATGTATATATTTTTAGCTTGACGGAGTATTATTTTTAATATGCTGCTTTGCTGGGGTGTAAAGCTGCTGAATTCATCAAAAAATATATCATATTCTTTAAAAATGTTATTTTTTATTATAATATCTTCAAGTTTATTTAGGTTATCTAAAGAATCCTCGAATTTATTTTTTGTCAGTTCTTCATAGGAATTGATTATTATTTTTATTTCGGATATTTTTTGTTTAAGAGTATCATTATAATCGAGCTGTTGAATTTTATTTAATTGTTCAAAATTAATTTTATGAGTTTTGAATTCTTCTATTGTACGTAACATTAGGTCTGCCACAGCTGAATCGGCATAATTTTTTTTATATAGATTCAGATTTTTTCTGGCTCGTTCTAATGCACAATTCATAGTTACGATTTTTGTAGTGTCTTCAGGTGTAGGCAATGCTGGTATTTCCAGTTTTGTCGATACAAAATCATATAGTCTCGAGAAACTCAAAACTTCAGTTTTATTAAAATCATTATTTCCCAAAATTTTAAGCATTTTTTTTTCGTTTTCGAAAGAACTTTGTTCAGGTACGATAAGTATCGTTTTTTTACCTGATTTAATTTTATTTTTTATCATATCTGTTATGGTTTTTGACTTTCCCGTACCGCATTTTCCAAGAATAAATTGAAGCAATTTTTTGTCCTCCCGAAATTAATATAAAAACTCAACATATATGATATATTAAAAATGATTGTTTATCAAAATTAACTTTATTTTTAGTTGACATATTTAATTATAAAGGGTATACTATAACAGTATCGAGGTGTAGCTCAGCTGGTAGAGTGCTTGGTTTGGGACCAAGATGCCGCAGGTTCGAGTCCTGTCACCTCGACCATTTTTTTATTTTAGCTAAAAGGGTTTTGTTAATGAAGTTTAAAAAATTGTTCTTAGTTTGTATTATTGGCTGTGTTTTAGGAGTTGGACTCTTATTTTTTTACCATAAATTTGACGAAAATTGTCCTAAGTTGTCGATTATAGTTCCCGTGTACGATTCTGAAAAGTACCTTTCAAAGTGCATGGACAGTTTAATATCACAGACTTTTGACGATACAGAAATAATATGCATTAACGACGGCTCCAAAGACGGTTCTTTAAATATTTTAAAAGAGTACGCCGCAAGAGATTCTCGTATTAGAGTGATAGACCAACCAAATAAAGGGGTTTCGGCTACTAGAAATAACGGTATCCTTGCCGCGAGAGGGAAGTACATAACTTTTGTTGATTCTGATGATTGGTTAGATGAGTATGCATATGAATCGTGTATGGATGTGGTTCTTAAAGAGAAACCTGAAGTATTCTTTTTTGGTTTTAGGACTGATGCGTCGTCCAAAGCTTCTTCTCGTATAGATGAATCTTCCATTAAATTTCATGGACGAGGTAATATTATAAATGCTTACAGAGAAACAAATCCCGCTGTTTGGGATAAGATATTTGATAGAAAATTTATTTTGCGAAATGATTTGTTATTTAAAGAAGATATGAGCTATGCGGAAGATCATGTGTTTAATTTGATGGCTTTTGCAAAGGCAGATAAAATTATAGGTGTTCCGAATAAATTTTACTATTATCGTGAAGATAATCAATCCTCGTTAGTACATGTAATAAATAGCACGAAAAGATTAGAGGACAAGATCAAAGCAAATAAATATTTGATATCTTATTTCAGAGATTTGGGGATACATGATTTCGATTTGGAATTTGCAAGACAGATGGGTTTAATTTTTGATCATATAAATAATGAGGTTAAAGATGAAACCATGAAAGCTAAGTACGCAAAAGAAGTATTCAAGGCTTGTTAGTTTTTAAAAATATAAAATTGCAGTAGAAAGCTCGCCAAACGGCGAGCGGTTTTGTTGTGTGGTATTTATTCTTGTTCACGTTCCTCAAAGCTTTTTCTAATGCCCATTGTTCCATCTATTTGTCTAGAACTTAGGCTACAAGTTTTAATTTTTTTGGGTAATTTTATGTTTTCCCACAAAGATTCATTTTTTAATTTTGTATATACATTCTTTTTATTACCGTTGGGCTCAGCCAAATCTTGTATTACTTCATCAAGTTTAGATTCTGGTATTAGATGGCATGAAAGTCCAAGTAATTCATGATAGTTGGCATCATTTGTGTAGAATTTTTTATCAATAGATTTTAATTTTTTGTATGTGGTTATATTAGCCTTTCTTTCTGTTTTTCCGTTAAATAAGCCCAAAAATTTTTTAAATGTATACGTAACTCCTGGTGTAGTTCCTCGGATTGGAAGTTCTACTAGATCCTCTGACTTGCAATTTATTATAATTTTGTCAAGTTCATCAGGAATATTTGTCCATCCTTTAGATTGTGCAATTTTTTGAATTTCATCGGGTGTTGGTACTAGGAGATAATGTCGTTTATTATCTAGATTTAATGTATTATTTTTAGTTCCCAAATTTTGAGTATATAAACCTTTTGTTGCCCAATAATGTCCCCAATTTCTTCCTTATATTGCTTGGTTTATAATTTGTTTTCTTGTTGCCATAATAATCACATCCTGTTCTTAAAATTATTAATTGCGTTTTGAAATACAATTATATTATATATATTTATATTTATAAAATTAAGTATTTTTGTGAAAATAATATATTTTTTTAATTTCCAAAATAAAAACACCCACATTTCAAAAGAAACATGGGTGATAAATTTTTATTTAGCTAGCAGTTTTAGAATTTGCTTATCGCTTAAAACTATACAAAATTTTTTATATATGCACAATTTTTTAATATTAATAATTATATATCAAATTTATAAATTAAGTGAATCAACTTCTTATTAACCCATTATTTTTTTTAAATCATAACTATCTATTTCTTCAATATCTAGTGATATAGGTAATCTTTTGCTTTTCCATATATTATCCGATTTTTTCAAAATACTATAGAAGTCTTTGTTTTCATTTTTTGATAGCAATTCGTCGCGTACTGCATGAATTTTGTCTTTCGGTATAAGATAATTATATCCGCTATAACAAGAAATATGAAGTGCATAATACTTAGTATCGTTCTTATATTCACTTTCAGGAATACATGTAAGGATGTTATATGTTTGAATTTTAAATTTTTCTCTATAATAACTCTCTTCTGACTCTTCCTTAATATATTTAGATAATGAATCGAAATATTTGTTGTAATCTTCGATTACGTATGAACAATATTCCACTTTAGCAGGCCTAGAATTTCTCTTGATGTTTTGTTCTGTAAAAAATGGTAAAAATTCATTTTTTATAACTTCCATCACATGATTTACGTATTGTTCATGTGTATCAAAACTCGATAAAGGTAATATTTTTTCGGTGATATTGTGGCGAGTTTTATTGTTCTTTCTTACTAATCCATAATAAACTTCTGAGCCACTGGGGAGTATTAGCGCTGTTTCATTATCTTGAGATATCCAAATACTACGTTTATAATCAACTATTGGATTACCGGTACTGTATAAATAATCATTGGGTAAAGAATTTGGTATATATGCTTTTAATTTTCTAATTTTTTCCATATCAGTAACACGTTCTTGAATGTCTTTATCTTTTTCAAAATATTCTTCCAAATTTTTTATATACTCTTCAAAACTATCTATGGTTTTATAATTAGAAACTTCGCTTTGTTTTTTAATTTCGAAATCTTTACATTTTTCCATTTTTTCAATATGATGTTTTAACCATCCAATTGCATTTCCGTATTCTTGTGCCGTATATGATATATTCCATCTAAGAAACTCTTTTTTTATATCATCAATTTCTGGAAACAAGTATGCAACCTTTTTTTCTTCATCTATATAAGAGAGTATAGGATCTTTTGTTATTTTTATATCGGAGTCATATTTTTTTATTACACTTATTTCATCAGAAGATAATTTACATTTTACAATCTCTTTTTTTACGTAAAATTCAATTTCTTTGTCCAAATAATTCCATAAGTAGTCGTCTTTAAAATGGAATCCTCTGCTATAAATAAGTTTGCTAAATGGTCGTTGAGAAAACGGATTTTCTCCGTATCCGTCAGAAGTTTTCTTATCAAAAATTCCTTCATATTTAGCCATCATCTCACTAGTGTATGCATGGTCAATATCCTGGATAAAAACAGACTCTATTTTATTGTTTAATTTATTAATTAGAGATTCTTTTATAGTATCAATACTATAATTTTCTTTTTTGATAGCTTCCTTATCTAAAATTTCTTTACTAAAAAGTTTTTTAACTCCATCAATGCTTGGAACAATTAACCCCCTCGATTGTTCTTTATCGATTATTAAACAAGGGGAATTTGATATATATTCTAAATAATTTTTATCTTTGATTTTGTATACTTCAATATATGGCAAAGCATTCCATCCTAGACTTCTTTCTACCTCTCGCATATAATTTTTGTAAAATAACCAACGCGCTTCACAATTTAGTTCATCTCCTTTAGTAACATACCCATGATATTTTAATTTCAATTTTTCTTTAGTTAGGCAATTTGAAAGAAATTTTTTATATTCATCTAGGATGATATTCGTTTTTTCAGATGCATTTTTTTTAGTTGCTCCTTCTGATATTATATTAGCCCAATCATTTTTTTTAACTATATTTTTAACACCAGTAACTGTAGGTAGAAAAACACAAACTTTAAATGCTTCATCTAAAGCAACTACAATAAAATAATCACCTATATTAGAAACCATCTCTTCATCTGTTGACTCCATTATTATACTTTTTCCTTCTGGAATCATATCAATAAGTTTTCCCATTTTTATCTTCCTTTCATATTTGATTTTTCAGAGCGCCTTTTAAAGTGGTTTATCATCCTTCTAATTACATTTTTATTGTCTAAATCTTTTTCTTTAATAGTTTTCACAATGTACTCATTATTTCTATTTGAATTAATTTTACTTTTAATTGCTAATTTTGTATTATCCGTCCATTCCATTTTTTTTATAACTTGTCTTAAAGTATAATTGAATTTTTTATCATCTACTTGTTTTTTTATTGCTTCAAATATATCCTTTTCAATTACCTTTGTATCTTTTTTGGATTTTATAATAATTATTGGATTACTAGGTTTTTCAATATTTCTCTTACTGCTCAATTTAAAAGTTTTATTTTTTATTGAAATATGGTCGTTATTGTTATTATCGTTATTAAAACTATTCTTTATAGCATCTATTACTTTTTGTCCTAATTCATTTTGTTCTTTGTTCTTGAGTATGCGGTACGTTTCTTCAGATGAATCTCTAATTAATTTTCGTGAGAGTTTTTCTGACTTAATAAATTTTGGCAGAGTTTCATCAAGAAGTTTTAAATTTTCATTTGTAGAAAGTTCTATCAATGACATAGTTTGCATTTTTTTCAAACTATATATATGAGATTCTATGTCATCTAGATCTTTAGAGGTAGTAAGGGAATTGCCTACTAATTTTTCTAATTTTTTTAACATTATATCAATTTTTTCTTTATATTCTTTTAATTCCGAAGCATTTGTAGTTTCTATTTGTCCTATCGATTTATTAATATAATTTGGAATGTCTTTTTCGAGATAGTCTGAATATAAAGGTGTAGATAACTGTACCAGTAAATTATATTTTATTTGTTCAGGTGTAGCTAGTAAGTTATATTTTATTCCTTCATGTATAGGGAGCTTTGCTAGTAAATCATGTTTCACTTTTTCAGGTGCAAACAGTAATTTACGTTTTATTTCTTCAGATATAGGGAGCTTTGCTAGTAAATTATATTTCATTGTCATTAAATTATTTTCTATTTCTTCAGGTGTAGCCAGTAAATTACGTTTCATTCCTTCCAAATTATTTATATAAGATTCTAAATTAGCACGTTCTCCTTCTCCAGTAAATTTACTTTTCTGTAGATTTTTTAACTTTTTTAAAGATGTATCTATACTATCTAGAGTTTTACTATATATCTTATAGTCTTCTTCTCTTTTTTCCTGTTCCTCAATATATGCAGGCAGTTCTGTTTTGAGAAATTTTAAATCATCAGGTGTATATTGATCTTCTTCTAGTAATAAATATAATTTGTCTATATGTTGGTTTATAGTTTTTAGTATCAATTCTCTATATTCATAATCGCCTACCAGAATGGAGGATATACTGTCTTTTAGTATACGTAATTTTTCTAACATTTCATTTATACTAGCTTTTGTATTAGCCATTTCTTGTTTTTCAGTTTCTTTGTTTATAAGCTTTATAACTTCTTCATTGCTTTCGATTGCTTCTATAATTTTATTTAAATCCAAATCCACTATAACCACATCCTAATTTTGACATTTTTACCTATATTCAAAAACACAGTAATATTATATCATAATATTATATATATATATATAAAGTCAAGAGTTTTTATAAAAATAGTATAAATTTTTAACTTTCAAAATAAAAGCACCCACATTTCAAAAGAAACATGGGCGATGATTTTTTTGTGTTGTGATTGAAATTATTAACTATTATATGCAATAAACAACTTCTAATCTTTGTTGTAGATGTATTCAAAATTTGGGAGTACGACTTTTTGATTTTCACTACCTGTGAAATAAATTAAATATGAATTTTTTACACGATTTATGTTGATATGATCATATTTAGTTATTTTTGGATGTCACATCATTTTTTGTTATATTTTTAAATTTTTCTATGATATCGTTGTCTTTGCTGAGATTATCTTTCACGTATTTAACATACTGTTCTTTTCCATACAACGTTACATTATAATTATTAATTTCATCTTTGTCTATAAGATCAAAGCTTTCAGGGTACTTAAAATGTTTACTCTCTTCAGATACTACTAAATTTGCATTGTAATCTAATATTTCATCTAATCGTTTATTATCGTTGGTTATTGAGTCTAATACAATAGGTTTTAATGTATCAACTCCGGGAAATAACTGCGCATACTTTCCTTCTTCGTCTTTATAACAAAGTATAAAATCTTTTATCTGTTCTCCATCAGCACTAGGATCTATTTTTTTAAGAGCAATTTGATCATCGGGCAGAGGCATATTTTTTCTGGATTCTTTTTCTTTATCTTTAAAGTAAGATTTAAATCCATCATTTTCAATAGTTTCTTTATAAATATTAATAAATTCATTATTATTTAATTTTCCGGATTTATAAATACATTTGGTAAATTTTTTGTTACCATCAAAAGGGTTTTCTTCAACATTACCAGAAACACAAGATTCAAGTTTTTCTTGTGAAAGTTTTTCATCATAAAAATTTTCTTCTATTTCAGAACACATGTTCTGAATTTGTTTATCTATATCTTTTTCATTTTCTATATCTAAACTCAAGAAGTGGTCGAAGATTTCTCCTTCTTCAATCATTTTTTCAAAATAATTGTCACTTACATATTCTTTAAATCCTTCAATTCCCGGTACAACTATACCGATAAGATTTGTACTATCGCATATCAGGTAGGGAGAATTTGATATATATTTTAGATAGTTTTTATTTTTAACTCTATATATTTGATATTGATTGGTATTTTTCGTTAAAATTTCTTTCTGTAATTGTTGTGTTATATATTTGTTAATATAATCGTCATAAGTAAGCCACGTTGTTGAATCTTTGAGCTTAGGGACATCATATTTACTGAATTCATATTCTGAATTATCGAGTAGATGTGACTCAAGGTATTTCTCGTATTTGCTTATAAATGCTGATATTTTATCATCAATACTTTCCTCGTTTTTGATCCATTTTTCTTTTACAGCTTTATCATATATATCAGTAAATGTTGGCAACATAAAGCATATTTTAAATTCATTATTCAAACCAACTGTGATGTAATGGCCTCCGTTCACATATTTGTATACATCGCTACCTTTCTTTGGATGCATTATAGCGCTACCATATCCTTCTGGGATTGTATCTGTAAGCAGTTCTTGTTTTTCCTCCAATTCGCCCATTTTAATCTCTCCTTATCTCATTTTTTTAGATTTTTTCTTTAATTTTTCATAATTTCTTTTGAAAAAATTAGATATTCTTTTTAACGCTTCCTTATTACTTAAATCTCTTTCATCTATATAAGTAACAAGTTCTTTCCCTTCTTTTTCCCCTTCTTTTTCCCCTTCTTTTTCCCCTTCTTTTTCCCCTTCTTTTTTTCCTTCTTTTTTTCCGCCTTTTTCTTCTTTACCTTTCGATTTTGGACATTTGTCCAATTTATCCTTAATAAGTAATTTTTGATCCTTCCATTCCATTTTTTCAATAACTTGCTTCATAGTGTATTTTATGTTTCCTTTAATAATTTCTCCATTTATTAAACCAAATATTGCAGTTTCAATTACCTTCGGATTTTCACCTTTTTTTTTAGGTTTTATGATAGTTATAGGTGTATTTTCATTTTCTATATCTTTCTTATGACTAAGTTTAGGATTAATGGAATTTGTCATTAAAGCAGCTATGATTTTATCTCCAAATTTTTTTTGATTTTTATCAAGTATTTTGTAAAGTTTTCCTTCAGTTTCTCGTTTGTTTCTTTTGTTTAGTCTCTCTTTTTCTTCCTCAATAAATTCTTTAGCTTCTTTGAGATAGTCCTTGTCTTCTTTGTAAAGAGTAAAGCTGGCAACTAATTTTTTGAGACCATCGATGAAAGCAAGAGCGATTGCTTGCTTGGTTTCCTTTTTTTCGGGGATATAAGTATCCTTTACCAAATCTTCTAATTCTTTTATCATTTTTCTTACACTGATTTTACATATTAAAACTGGCACAGTTTCTTTGAGATCTTTATTAACATTCTCTGTAGATAATTGTTCATATGATAAATCTTTCCATTTTTCTAACTTTTTTTTGTAATTATCAAAGTTTTCACGATCTTCTTCTTGAACACAATCATTTAGCTCATTTAATTTAGTTAACAGTTCATTTATAGTCTTTTTTGATCTTTCATCATCGTTTCTCAGTTGTTCGTTACATCTTTCAATAAAATTTGGTATAGTTTTTTCGATAAGTTCATTATTATACAATTTTTCGTATGGCCAGTTGATCATTTTCGATAAATTGCTTATATAAATTTCGCAGTCTTTGTTATAGTTTTCTATAACAGATTTATTTTTATACAGTTGACGCAATTCATTTATCAGTTTATTTATAGTTTCTTTTAATTTTTCATAATTTTCTTCCTGTTTTTTATAATTTCCTTCTGGGTTTTTACATCCTTTAATAAAATTTGGTACAGTTTTTTCGAGATAGTTTTTAATTATATCTGTAGATAATTCTTCGTATGGACGGTTTTTCATTCTTTGTAACTCATGTATATATTTTGCGAAGATCATCCTATCTCGTGCTATAACAAATTTACTGTTGCGCATTTGGTCCAATTCACTTATCAGTTTATCTATAGTATCTCTGATTTCTTTTAATTTCGCATCTTTATCCTGAACCTGAGACTGAACCTGAGGTTGAGATTGAACCTGAGGTTGAGATTGAACCTGAGGTTGAGATTGAACGTGAAGTTTCGGACCTTGTTCCATCATTTTTATTCCATCTTCACATAATTTAATATAATTTGGTACAGTTTCTTCGATATATTTTTTAAATGAAGGCGTATTTAGTTCTGAAAGTGGCTTATCTAGTTTTTCTTTTAAATTAGATTCGTGAGTTTTAATATCTCGCTTCAGTACGTTTGAAACAAGCATATTGTTACTTAGTTCATTTAATTTTGTTAACAGATTTTCTATAGTATCTTTGATGTTTTTTTCTAATTCTGCGTCTTGATTCTGAGGTTGATCGTTTTCTTGTACTTGTTTTTCATATTGTTCAATAAAATTTGGTAGAGTTTGTTCGAGAAATTCATTAATTTCATCGCTAGATAATTCTATATATGACCAATTTAATGCATCGTTTAACCATTTTTCATAATCCATAAGTTCTGTTTTCATTTTTTCTGTAACAAACTTACTGTTAATCAACAATTCCACTTTCTCTAACAGTTTACGTATTGTATCTTTGATTTTTTTTAATTCTTTATCTTGCATTATTTGAGCTCTAATTTGAGTTTGTTCCAGTTGTTTTATAAAATTTTCACATGATTCAATAGATTTCGGCACAGTCTCTTCGATATATTTTTTAAATGAAGACGTATATAGTTCTGAAAGTGGCTTATTTAGTTGTTCATTTAAATAGGATTTTTGCTTTTCAATTTGTTGCTTCATTAGTTTCGGAGTACGTTGATTGTTACTCAGTTCGTTTAATTTTGTTAACAGTTCATTTATATAATTTTTGATATCTTGTAATAGTGGAGCTTGTTTGGATTCTTCTTTTTTTATATTCTCTTTATATTCTTTAATGAGATTCGGCAAAGTTTCTTTTAAATATTTTAAAGTTTCATTGTTATATAGTTTGTTAACTGGCGTTTTTGCTCCAGTTTGCGTCAACCAATTTATGTTACTTGCTATTTCTTCCTTTATGTTATCTGAAAGAAACATGCTGTCATATAATTTTAAAAGTTCCTTTAGCATAACAGAAATTCTTACGTTTTTTACAAGTTCTTGGTCTTTGTTGATTTTTTTATAAAGATTTTCTGCCAAATTCACTATAATCACATCCTATTCTTAAAATTTTTAATTTCATTTCGAAATATAGTAATATTATATTATGATATTATATATATAAATTCAAGTATTTTATAAAAAAATAATATAATTTCCAAAATAAAAACACCCACATCTCAAAAGAAACGTGAGTGATAAATTTTTATTCTACCGTATTGTCTAAATCATCAATATATCCATCAAATTGGCCTAGAGTTTTCAAATAAGAATAAGCTGTGTTTACATTCAAAGACGAGTTATAGTCTATATTGAAGTATTCGGTATTTATAAAAATATTCATCGATTCATGATTTTCTAAAGCTGATTTTTCTTCAAGTCTTTTTGATTTCGTGGTAT
>CAKUZC010000010.1 GCA_934718145.1 uncultured Eubacteriales bacterium
GGGATAGTGTTTGTGACAACGGCAATATTCAGTATAACTTGCAAACCGACTTGAGCCGTTAGTCCTATTCCTAAAAGAGAACCGAATTTATCTTTTGCCTTCATTGCAATGATCATACCTCTCCAGATTAGCAAAGCAAAAAGTAAAAGTATTATTACTGCTCCAATAAATCCCAATTCTTCACAAACTACCGAAAAAATAAAATCATTTTGAGGTTCTGGAATGTACAGATATTTTTGTCTGGAATTTCCCAATCCCAAACCCCATAGTCCTCCCGAACCTATAGCATACAATCCTTGACGGGTTTGCCATGTGTCTACTCCTGCTCCGGGTGAAAATGGATCAAGCCATCCTGAAATTCTGTTGTTTGCGTACGTCAATTTATCAGTAAACACAACAAGATAAATAAGTGCAGATGCAATCGCTCCTAAAACCATCCCGAACCATTTGAGCTTTACTCCACCGATAAATAACATTCCCGCAGCTAAAAGTACAACTATTACTGTACAAGAAATATGTGGTTCCAGAGCTAACAAAACAACTGTAGGGGCTAAAATTATAATATAGGGAAGTATACCGTATTTAAAAGTTCCCATGCGGTTAAAGTTTAGATTTATAAAGTGTGCAAAAGAAACCACTATAGCAAATTTTGTTATTTCCGATGCTTGAAAACTGAATGACCCTAACTGTACCCATCTGTGAACTCCATTAATGGGGGGCATTACCAGAACTATCACAAGCAAAAAGAATGAAATTCCCAATATAGGAACTGCCCATTTATGAAAAATATTGTAGTCGATGTAAGAGATCGAAAACATTGCAATAACTCCGACAACTGCAAATATAAGTTGGTTTTTTATAAAATAAAAACTGTCTCCTTTGTGCAAATAATATGCGTTCGGATAGCTTGCAGAAAACATCATAACGAGTCCTATTACTACTATAGTAAGGACCAGAAATAAAAAGGGAAGGTCAGTTCCCGATTTCAGAGAGACCATTTTGATTTTTGACAAAAGCTTGCTTTTAGTTTTTTTTGATTTTTTCTTTTTTAATTTTTCGTCTTGTTGTTCATTTTTTCTTTCGTAGTTTTCTGTGGAACGGGAATACCCAGAGCGTATTCTTCTGGCTCGCATTAAAGCCTCTCCTTCCTTTATGAATTCTCTACATTCCGTATATAACTGTAAGAGTAGATATTATTCCCAATATTATCGTTGCAATACTGAATACCGCACATATTTTTGTTTCGCTCCACCCGCACATTTCAAAATGGTGGTGAATTGGACTCATTTTGAATAGACGTTTTCCATGAGTTGCCTTGAAATAAAGGACTTGTATAATTACAGAAAACATTTCAGCAATGTAAACAAAAGCAAGTATTATCATAGGAATTTGCAATCCCATTCCTAAACCTAGGGCGCATACCATTCCTCCTAAAAATAAAGAACCTGTATCTCCCATAAAAACTTTTGCCGGATGGAAGTTCCAAAATAAGAATCCAAGACATCCTCCTGCCAAAGCTGCAGCTTCAAGACTTATTCCAAACATACCGGAAATATTTGCCATTATCATGTAGAATACAGCTATAAAAAAGGCTACAGAAGCGCTTAGTCCATCAATTCCGTCTGTAAGATTTGCAGAGTTTACTATTCCGACAACAATAACGGCCATAATAATCCAGTAAAATATTCCAAGCTCTATACTACCGAAAAAAGGAATATTAACTGTTGTGAGAGAAGCTCCTCCATACATGTTGTTGATTATGTGAAGAGCAAGGAAATAACATCCCACTATAGCAAACTGGAGAACTAATTTTTGCTTGGGAGTAAGGCCGGCATTTTGTTTGTTTTTAATTTTAACCATGTCATCCATCATCCCTACAATACCGTAAGAAACAGCCATACCTAATCCTGCAAATATTTTTGTCATCATTAAAGAAGTTTCGAAAATTTGTATTCCGTAACACGAAGAAATAAAGTAGTACATCCATATTCCAATCGCAGTTGCAATTACTGTACCGACAATAAACATTATACCGCCCATTGTTGGAGTTCCTTGCTTGTTTTTATGCCAAGAAGGACCTATTTCGAGTATTGTTTGACCATATTTTAATTTGTGAAGAAACGGTATTAAAAATTTACCCAGTATGAGTGTGACGAAAAAAGAAATTAATATTGTTGAAATTGCCGATATTCCATAAGTATTCACTGGTTAATTACCTCCACTTTGTTTTATGTCCCTGATTTATGTTTTAATCTTTATATTAAGCAGCTGTTTTTTCTTGATGAATAAATCCTACGGTTATTAATGTTCCGGGAGGAACTTCTGTACCTTCAGGTATACTTTGCGTTGCTGCAACTACTGAAGAATCTGTAAGATTTGTCCCGGAAAGTTTGATGTTGAGATTTGCCGAAATGACTGCTTTGTTCACTTCAAACACTGAAAGGCCTATCAATTTTGGAACCTTTACCGTTGAGGATTTGCTCTCTTTATCAGTGTAAAGAACTATTGTACCGTCTTTTGGTATTTGTGCTGATGATTCCGGAAGTTGTGATATTACTGTTTCGCCATTTCCAATAACTATAGGTTTAAGTGACTCACTTATCGCAGCGGATTTTGCATCATTTACTGATTTACCGACAAGATCCGGTGCTTTAAAATCTAGAGTTTTTAATTCTTCTTCGGTATAAATTTTTTCAATTCCCATGTAAGGCAGTATATCTTGCATAGCTTTTGCAAATACCGGTGCTGCGACTGCATTTCCGTAATAATATTCTCCTTTGGGAGTGTCAAAAAATACTAGCATTGCTATTTTTGGATCGTCTGCCGGAGCAAATCCGCAGAAAGAGGAAATGTAATCCTTTTGACCAGGTGTACTGAGTCCTATTTTTTCTGAAGTTCCTGTTTTTCCCGCTACACGATATCCCGGAACGTATGCATTTTTTGCTGCTCCGCTTACGGCATTTTCATGTAACATAGCTGTAACTCTTTTTGCTGTTTTTTCAGAGATTACTTTTCTTTTTACTACAGGTTCTATAGTTTTGACTATATTTCCATCACTGTCTAGTATTTCTTTTACCATATGAGGTTGAACAACATTTCCTCCATTGGCAATAGCTGCTGCAGCTGTAATCATTTGGATCGGAGTTATTCCGAAATTTTGTCCCATTGATGCAACAGCTAAGTCGGTAAGACTCATACTTCCATCAGCGTTAAAAAATATGTCTTCAGATTCTCCGGGTAAGTCTATGTTAGTTTTGCTGTGGAATCCAAAAGCTTTGTAAAAATTGAAAAAATGTTCCACACCTATCCTTTGGCCAATCGTAATGAAAGCTGGGTTGCATGAATGACACAATGCTTCGACTAAATTTTGAGTTCCGTGGCCACTACGTTTGTGGCATCTTATTGTTTGTCCTCCTTCACATGCTTTTATGGAACCGTTGCAGTTAAAGGTAGACTGTTCATTTATTACGTCAAGTTCAAGTCCCATTGATGCTGTTACCATTTTAAATACAGAGCCCGGATAATAAGTATCACTTACTGCTTTGTTACGCCATTGTTTGCTCAGTGCTTCGCTTTTTGCTTTGGATTTTTCTTCTTCCGGTAAAGCATCTATACGAGCTTGTTCTTCCGGATCAGCTATTTTAAATGGTTCATTGGGATCAAAGTCACCTTTAACGGCCATTCCGAGGATTTCTCCTGTTTTAACGTCCATAGCTATTGCAGCAGCTCTGTTTTTTACTTTATTATTTACTACTCCCTCTTCAAGATTTTTTTCCATAAAATGTTGAATGGTTTCATCTATACAAAGTTTCAGACTTTGGCCCGGCTTTGGAGCTATCATTTGTTCATAGTCGAATGGCATTTCAGTACCTATCGCATTTTTGGCAGTTAAGATTCTTCCCGGTTCACCCTTTAAAGTTTTGTCGTAATAAGCTTCTATTCCTGCAAGGCCTTGGCTGTCTGCTCCGGTAAATCCTATAACCGGCGCAGCAAAGCTTCCGCAAGGATAATATCTTTTATAGTCTTCGATTAACCTTATTCCGCTTGCAATTTTATTTTTTGTCTTGAACTCTATTATTTTATCTTTTATATCGCTGTCCACTTTCTTTTTTATTATAGTGTAACAAGATCTCTTTTTTGCAAGTTCTAGGAGTTTATCTTTATCTATTCCCAAAATTTCATGCATTCCTTGACATATCATTTCTTTTTTTTCATCAGTGTTTATGTACGCAGGCTCTAAAACTACTGTCCAAACTGTAGCACTTTGGGCGAGAGGTTTCATGTTTCTGTCGTATATAGTTCCCCTTTGAGCATTTATTTTAGTGTCAGCCATTTGCTGACTTGAGGCCATTTGTTGAAGATATTCTCCTTGAACCAATTGAAGATTTATTAGCCGAAATATTAGAACGGCAAAGCAAAAAAATACTAAAAATCCCAGTACAACCAGTGATCTTCGCCACATTCGGACAGTAGTTCCTCTTGCCAAAAATTTCACACTCCATATGTTAATTAAACTCTGTTTTTTTATAATACTAATTACTATTTATTCTAATACTTATTTGTAGATTAAACAAGTTATTACATCCATTTGTGTATTTTGGGTTTAAAAATTTAGTTGATGTCAATTTGATAAAATGATATAAAATATCGAAATAATATTTGACATTTATTTATTAGATGTATAAAATATAAATTGCGGTTGTAGCTGTTTTCTGCAAATTAATTTAGGGGGGATTACATTGAGTCTTGGTAAAGATGAATTTTTTAGTCAACTTATTAAAATCGGAAAATATGTTTCTGTAAAACCTAAAAAAGTATTTGGACATACAATAACTAATCCGGGGACTGAACCGTTTTATAATTATATACGTAGTATTTATAAAGTGATATCTGATTTCGGGGAATTTGTTGAAGATCAAAAAATTAAGGATTATTACAATAAAGTGAGTTCTTCAGCTTTGAAAAATTTAGATAACGAGAGGAAAGTTTATAAGCAATGTAAGAAAAAAATCGATGGTGCTAAAGATAATTATTGTTCTAAATTGATTGAACATTGTACGTCTTTAGTAAAATTTATTGAAAATTTAAATTGCAACGAAACGAATTATCTGATAAAAAGTCTGAATACGGTGCAAGAAGGCATTAGAGAAATTTCACCACGTAATGGAGTTAAAACAGAAGCCGCAGAAACCTCTGATTGCACAAATAATGGCCAAAGGGATAAACGACGTTTTTCTGGAAGTAGTGTCATTGAAATTACAGCTAATAATACATCAGAAGCATACGAGAAACTTAATGCGATTCCGGAATATACAAAACAAAATGTAATAAAAATTGGCACTATAGTTTTGCCCATAAAAACCGCCTATATCTATGATTTTATCGTAAAAGCCTTAGAAATAGTGCAACGTATTAAATTAATAAAAATTTCCAACGAAGATATATCAGGAACCATAGTTTCATCGGAAAAAGCAATAAGTAAAGCTTTAACACCATTTCAAACTGATTATACACTTGATGAGTTTAAAAAGAAAAGAATAGGATATATAGGTTGTAAAGTAAATGATGATTCGTCTGGAAATTTTAAATACAACTATGTTTTATACTTGTCTGATTTTCTTGAAAAACTTTCAACAGTATCAATTGCATTGGGATTGCCCAGTCAGTTCAATAATAGCGTGAAAAATTGTTTAGAAGATTGTGCAAGTTTTGCAATATTTAAAGACCGTGATGAAAGCATTACTTCTTTATTTTCAGATTACTTAAGTTACTGTGAAAGTTTGATGAGCATAGTTGATGGTATGTATGATTTGAGTATGGTTAAAAAGATTTTAAAAGAGGAAGAATTGGATAAAATTAATAGTTTAAGCGAGTTTATAAAGGATTTGGGTTATATGAAGGAAAAGTCAGAGTCATATCAGTATAATGAGGTTAAAGAAATTTTAAATGATAAGTATATATCATCGCAGGGATACTGTTTATTGCATACTCTTCCGGCATATGTCTTTACTAAATACGGATGTACTCAATTAGTTTTAATTAAAGATATACTGAGTTTTCTTAATAAAATTGTTGAGGATAAAGCTACGTTTAAAGATGTAAATGAATGTGAGCATATGTTAAAAGGATATTCTTCTCATCGAATTCTTGTATTGGACCCATCACTCAATAATAATTTGAAAAATGTTCAAAATCAAATTGCTTTGGTTAAAAAAAATCAAAACATGAATGAATTTAATAAAAACAGTGTAAGAAGTGCAGTAAATAGCTTTAATGAAGAAAATAAAAATTTAAAAGACGTAATCGATAAAATAGACAAACTTGAAAATAGCAAAGTGGGATTAAAGTTTCTCGTGGAAAATGTTACAAATAGAATGTTAAGTTTGAAATTTTAGATAAATGTCAGACTGTTTATTGACAAAACGAATTGATATATGTTAAAATTAGTCGTTGCACGGTATAAAGTGCAGCGATTAACTGTATTTAAGGAGGTGTAGTATGCCAACAATAAACCAATTGGTCCGAAAAGGAAGAAAAAGCCACGTCAGGAAGGCGAAAGCACCTGCTCTTTTAAAGGGATGGAACTCCAAAAAACGTGAAGCTATTGATCAAACTTCACCACAAAAAAGAGGAGTTTGTACGGCAGTTAAAACAGCAACTCCGAAAAAACCGAACTCAGCTTTGAGAAAAATCGCAAGGGTTCGTTTGTCTAACGGATTTGAAGTTACCTCGTACATTCCCGGAATTGGGCACAATCTTCAAGAGCATAGTGTCGTTCTTATACGCGGAGGACGTGTAAAGGACTTACCGGGTGTGCGTTATCACATCATAAGAGGTACACTTGACGCTCAGGGAGTTGCAAAACGTATGCAGGCTCGTTCCAAATACGGTGCAAAGCGTCCTAAAGCAAGTCCAAGCAAAAAATAAGGCTTACAAAAAAGTTAATACAGCTTTGCATTTGATACAATGCAGAAGCGTTCTTATATATTTTATTTGGCGCGTCTGTATTGGCCAACGGAAGCTAAATTACTTTCGAGTACCTATGATATCATTTATGTGAAGGAGGGAAGACACATGCCAAGAAGAGGCGCAGTTCCAAAACGTGATGTTTTGCCAGATCCTCTGTATAATTCCAAACTCGTAACTCGTCTTATCAACAACATTATGATAGACGGTAAAAGAGGAGTAGCGCAGAAGATAGTATACAAAGCTTTTGAAATAGTTAATACAAAAACAGGAAGAGAACCTTTGGAAGTTTTTGAAGAAACTATGGAAAACATAATGCCAAGTCTTGAAGTTAAAGCAAGAAGAGTCGGAGGAGCTACTTATCAAGTCCCTGTAGAAGTTAGGGCAGATAGAAGACAAACTCTGGGACTCAGATGGCTTACCAATTATTCCAGACTTCGTTCTGAGAAGACAATGGTTGAAAGACTTGCAGGTGAAATATTAGATGCAATCAACGGTTCGGGAGCAGCAGTTAAAAAACGTGAAGATACTCACAAAATGGCTGAAGCTAACAAAGCGTTTGCTCACTATCGTTGGTAATTTTTTGAATTTAGGTTTAAAATTTGGCGTATAAAACTGTGGGTGATAGTTAATTTTAAAGTATGACGCTATTGCCCGATATTGTTTATTTGTTATTGTTAAAATTAATAAAATGAAAAGGAGGATATTATGCCAAGAAAAGTATCGCTTGATATGACTCGTAACATAGGAATTATGGCTCATATCGACGCGGGAAAAACCACTACTACCGAACGTATTTTGTTTTATACCGGTATAAATCATAAAATTGGTGAAACGCATGACGGTGCAGCAACAATGGACTGGATGGTTCAGGAGCAAGAACGTGGTATAACCATAACTTCTGCTGCGACTACGTGTTTTTGGAAAAACCATCGTATAAATATAATTGATACTCCCGGTCACGTAGATTTTACAGTTGAAGTAGAACGTTCTTTGAGAGTCCTTGACGGATCTGTAACAGTTCTTTGCGCAAAAGGCGGGGTAGAACCTCAGTCAGAGACAGTATGGCGTCAAGCTGACAAGTATGGTGTTCCGAGAATGGCTTATGTAAATAAAATGGACATCATGGGAGCAGATTTTTACAACGTTGTAAAAATGATGAAAGAACGTTTAAAATGTAATGCAGTTCCCATTCAGCTTCCAATCGGTTCGGAAGATACTTTCAAGGGAATTATCGACTTGCTTGAAATGAAAGCATACGTATATTACGATGATCTCGGAAAAGATATTCGTGTCGAAGAAATTCCCGAAGACATGAAGGAATTGGCTGAAAAATACCATGCGGACATGCTTGAGCATATTGCTGAAGTAGACGAAGAAATAATGGAAAAATATCTCGAAGGTGAAGAAATCACAATAGAGGAAATGAAGAAGTGTATAAGGAAATCCACCATTAATAACACAATGGTGCCGGTGACTTGTGGTACTTCTTACAAAAATAAGGGTGTACAGAAACTTCTCGATGCTATCGTAGATTATATGCCCTCACCGACAGATGTTCCGGCCATTAAGGGAACTAATCCCGAAACCGAAGAAGAAGAAGAACGTCCTTCATCAGACGAAGAACCTTTTTCAGCTTTGGCATTTAAAATCGCCACGGACCCGTTTGTAGGAAAACTTTGTTTCTTCAGAGTATATTCCGGTACTATAGAAGCCGGTTCAACTGTTTACAACTCAACTAAGGATAATAACGAGAGATTGGGTCGTATTTTGCAGATGCATTCCAATCATAGGCAAGATATTGAAAAAGTTTATGCCGGAGATATCGCCGCAGCCGTAGGACTTAAAAATACTACCACAGGTGACACTCTTTGTGATCAAAAACACCCCATAATCCTTGAATCAATGGAATTCCCAGAACCTGTTATAAGGGTTGCAATAGAGCCTAAAACAAAAGCAGGTCAGGAAAAAATGGGACTTGGACTTGCAAAACTTGCAGAAGAGGATCCTACATTCAGAGCATACACCGACGAAGAAACCGGTCAAACTATTATTGCCGGTATGGGTGAGCTCCATCTTGAAATTATCGTAGACAGACTTTTACGTGAATTTAAAGTAGAAGCTAATGTTGGTAAACCTCAAGTTGCATATAAGGAAACAATTCGCAAGAGTGCCGATGTCGAGGAGAAATATGCTCGTCAATCCGGTGGACGCGGTCAGTATGGACATGTTAAAATCAAAGTTGAGCCAAATCCGACAAAAGGTTACGAATTTATCAACGAAATCGTCGGAGGAGCTATTCCGAAAGAGTATATACCTGCAGTTGACAGCGGTATCCAAGGTGCTATGCTTTCAGGCGTACTTGCTGGATACAATGTTGTAGATGTTAAGGTAACACTTTATGACGGTTCTTATCATGAAGTCGACTCCTCCGAAATGGCGTTTAAGATTGCCGGTTCGATGGCATTTAAATCCGCTATGAAGAAAGCAGATCCGGTTCTTCTCGAGCCCATAATGAAAGTTAGTGTAATAGTTCCTGAAGAGTATATGGGAGATGTTATCGGAGATATAAATTCTCGCCGTGGAATGATTCAAGGAATGGAAGCTATTTCCGGTGCTCAGAGAATCAACGCTCAAGTTCCGCTTTCTGAAATGTTTGGATATGCGACAGATATGCGTTCTAGAACACAAGGAAGAGGTCAATATACCATGGAACCAAGCCATTATGCAGAAGTTCCGAAATCTGTTTCCGAGCAAATTATTGCAGATAGGAAAAAAGATTAGTTAATATTTTGGATTGATTTTTTTTATCTTAATTGATAAAATCTTACTTGTGGTTTTTAATTCGGGATTTTAGGGATTGGAGAGTTTGATTTGAAGGACTTTCTATCGTCCCTGCGATTCCTTGGTTATTATGTATCGTTTTATGAAAAGCGATGCGAGCGGATAAATTGTTTATCCGAAAAAATTAAGGGAGGAAAATTATAATGGCAAAAGCAAAATTTGAAAGAAGTAAGCCCCACGTAAATATTGGTACTATCGGTCACGTTGACCATGGTAAAACAACTCTTACAGCGGCTATTACAAAAGTTCTCAATCTCGAAGGTGACGCTGAGTTTGTAGATTATGCAAACATCGATAAAGCTCCTGAAGAAAGAGAACGTGGAATTACAATAAACACTGCTCACGTTGAGTATCAAACTGAAAAACGTCACTATGCACACGTTGACTGCCCAGGCCATGCTGACTATGTTAAAAACATGATCACTGGTGCTGCACAAATGGACGGAGCTATCCTCGTAGTATCAGCAGCAGATGGTCCTATGCCACAAACTCGTGAACACATCTTGCTTGCACGTCAGGTAGGCGTTCCGAGCATCGTAGTGTTTATGAACAAAGTTGACCAAGTAGACGATGAAGAATTACTCGATCTCGTTGAAATGGAAATCCGTGACCTCTTAAGCGAATATGGTTTCCCCGGAGACGATACTCCTATCATTAAAGGTTCCGCTCTTAAAGTTCTTGAATCTACTTCTAAAGATCCAAAAGCACCTGAATACAAATGTATCCTTGATCTCATGAAAGCTGTTGACGACTTTGTACCAACACCTGAAAGAAAAGCAGATCAACCATTCTTAATGCCTGTTGAAGATGTATTCACCATTACAGGACGTGGAACAGTTGCTACAGGTAGAGTAGAACGTGGACAACTCAAAATGAATGAAGAAGTTGAACTCGTAGGACTTACCGAAGAACGCAGAAAAGTTGTTGTAACCGGTATTGAAATGTTCAGAAAACTTCTTGATTACGCTGAAGCAGGAGACAACGTAGGTGTACTTCTCCGTGGCGTACAAAGAGAAGAAATTCAACGCGGTCAAGTTCTTGCTAAACCGGGAACAATTAATCCTCACACCAAATTCAGAGGTCAAGTGTATGTATTGACCAAAGATGAAGGCGGACGTCATACTCCGTTCTTTAACAACTATCGTCCTCAGTTCTATTTCAGAACAACTGACGTTACCGGTGTAATTAAACTTCCGGAAGGAACTGAAATGTGCATGCCGGGCGCCAACGTTGTAATGGATGTCGAACTCATTACACCTATCGCAATCGAAGAAGGACTTCGTTTCGCAATCCGTGAAGGCGGACGTACTGTAGGTTCAGGCGTTGTAACTGAGATTCTCGGTTAGTATATTAAAGTATCAAGATAATCTATCCGCATTTATTGTGGGTAGATTTTTTTATATAAATAAAACCGCAGTCAATCCAATTAACTGCAGTTTGAGTGATACTTATCTTAGTTTATAGCTTTCATCAATAAACAAATTATTGATTTCAATTTACCTAATAATAAATCTTTTGGTTTGTCTTGTAGTCTAGTTAAAGACCTTTTCAACTGTCTTACTTCCATTTACGGGTCCTTTCATTACAGAACTCGATAAGTCATTCATCATAAAAAATGCCAATATCATACCTATCAAAATAAACATAACGTTAACTGAGAAGTTCAAAACATCGGAATTATTAAGTTTATTTTTGTTTACATTACTAATTTCAGCAGAAATATCTGAAAACTTATTCTTAGCAAATTTTTCGGCATTTTCTATTATCTTGTCTTTGTTATGATCTATAAATTTTTTAAAGTTTGTTCTTATTTTTTCTTTATCGACATTAGCTAAATTTTTTTCTTTATCATCATTAGAAGAATTTTTATTTTCTGAATTCTTTGTTTTTGGAATAACCTTTAATGTATCCAATTTTAATTTTATTGTCCAAGTTTTATCTTCAATCATGCTAGAAGCCAAATATCCAGTAATTTTATTATATGATTCAAGATTCAAATCATCAGATTTATTTAATTTTTCAGATACCCAACCTTTAAGGATATTGAAAACTGATGCGTCTATCACTCCATTTTCTTCTTTGAATTTTTTTATAAATTCTTTTACCTGAACAGCAGATCTATCTTTAGATCCATTCTGAAAAACTAAGTCAAATGTATTAACCATGTTAGTTACTGCTTTTTGGTAATTTAATTGGTCTATAATTTTTTGAATTTTAGAACTTATTGGCATATTTAAACTCCTTTTTACTTAAATTTATCCATTGCGTTCAATACTATATAACGCTCAAGGCCAGAAACGTTATCTTTGACCTTTCTCAAAAATCTAACTTGATCCCAGTTTAATTCTCTTGTGCTTTCTCCAAGCACTTTTTTTGCATGTGCTATACATGATTCTCTTGTGGCACATCTTTCAACTACATTGCCGTATTTGTCTATAACCTCCCAGGGTAAATTTTTTTCAGGTGTTTGTTCTTTACCATTGAAGATATATCCTCCCCCTATTTCTTTCATATTTTTCGGTGTCAAAGAAGAAATATCTGGTTCATTTTTTTTATCGATTTCATTGATCGATTCGTTGTTGATTTGATTCATCTGTTCATTTTTTTCATCGATTTCATTGATCGATTCGTTGTTGATTTGATTCATTGGTTCATTTTTCTTATTTTCATCAACTAAATTATTATCCATTTCGATATCCATTTTAATCATCCTTTCATTAAATAAAGTTTACAATTGTACATTATACACACAATGATAATAGTTGTCAATATAAATTTATAAAAATATAATTATTTATTTTTCTTTATATATAATTTAAGATATAAATTTTTGTTATAATAATTATTTTTCTACATTTTTTGTGATAAATTTTTGTTGTTCGGCAATTGTCAATATTTTATTGACGTTGTGTAGAGTATGATTTAAAATTATATGTAAAAGTTAGATTCAGAATATATAAGAACGGAGTTATCGTAAATGTCCAAAAAATTATTTACGTCGGAATCTGTCACTGAAGGGCATCCTGATAAATTATGTGACCAGATTTCAGACGCAATTTTAGACGCAATTTTAGAAAAAGATCCCAAAGCACATGTGGCGTGTGAAGTAACAGCGTGCACAGGTTTAATTCATGTTATGGGGGAAATTACCACTACATGTTATATAGATATTGATAAAGAAGTCCGCAGGGTTATTAATCAAGTAGGTTATAACAATTCGCTTTATGGATTTAATGGAAATACTTGTGGAGTTATAACATCTATCAATGCTCAGTCTCCGGATATAGCTATGGGTGTAGATTGCTCGTTGGAGAGAAAAAAAGGAAATAAAGAAGTTAATTATGAAATAGGAGCAGGAGACCAAGGTCTTATGTTTGGATTTGCGTGCGATGAAACTTCTGAATTTATGCCTCTTCCGATATCTTTAGCTCATAAATTGGCAAAAAGGCTTTCTTTTGTCAGAAAAAATGAAATTTTAAAATATCTTCGTCCGGATGGAAAGACACAAGTTACTGTAGAGTATGAAAATGATGTACCTGTCAGAGTAGATACAGTCGTTGTTTCTTCTCAACATTCTGAAGAAGTAGGTCTAGAACAAATTTATAATGATATAATGGAAAAGGTTATTATTCCGGTTTTACCTCAAAAAATGGTTGATAAGGACACTAAGATACTTATAAATCCAACGGGAAGATTTGTAATAGGTGGTCCGGCAGCTGACAGCGGACTCACCGGAAGAAAAATAATTGTTGATACTTACGGTGGATATTCCAGGCATGGAGGAGGAGCTTTTTCGGGTAAAGATGCAACAAAAGTCGATAGATCCGGAGCTTATGCTGCAAGGTATATAGCTAAAAATTTGGTTGCTGCCGGATTAGCAAAAAAATGTGAAATTCAACTAGCATATGCCATTGGAGTTTCGTGCCCTGTATCAGTGCGAGTCGATACTTTTGGAACTTCTGATATTTCAGAGGAGTTATTGTCGCGTGTTGTTAGTAAAATTTTTGATTTGCGTCCCTGTGCCATAATAGATAAATTTAATCTTAGGTCTCCAATATATTTCCCTTTAGCTTCTTACGGACAAATGGGACGTGAAGATCTAAATGTCGGATGGGAAAAAATAGATAAAGTGGAAGAGCTAAAAAAAGCTGTAAATGATATGAAATAATTATCTAAGTAAAATGGAGGTAATGAATTTGAGTACTAATTTGGACTTGGAAATAAAAGAAAAAATTACAGAATTTGAAGGTAAACTTCTTTCTTCCAAAACTCTAAAAGAAGTTTTAAGTTTAAAAGATGAATATTTGAAAAAATATGTAAAATTGCTTTATTCCAAACTTAAAGATATTAAAGCTGCTGAAGAAAAAAAGCTTTTCGGAAAGTTAGTAAATGATTTTAAAAAACACTGTGAAGAAAAAATAAACATTGCATTGAATAAGTTTAATAGCATTGAAAAAAAATCTGAATATGATGTTACAGTTTTCAAGAATAATATAAAATTAGGATGCGGTCATCCTTTAATAAAGTTTTATAAAAAAATCGAAAGAGTACTTATGGGAATGGGATTTTCCGTGGTACAAGGACCTGAAATAGAATTAGATAGGTATAATTTTGAAATGCTCAATATTCCTTCCCATCATCCCGCTCGTGACATGCAGGATACATTTTATGTTTCGTCCCCCAATGTTTTGCTTAGATCTCATACTTCTTCAGTTCAAATAAGAACTATGGAAAAAATTTCTCCTCCGGTACAAATTATATCTCCGGGCACAGTTTATAGAGTTGATGATATAGATCCTCAACACACACCTATGTTTTATCAAATAGAGGGATTGATGGTGGCTGAAAAAATTTCATTTTCTAATTTAAAAGCTGTTTTAATAAGATTATTAAAGGAAGTTTTCGGAGAAGAAACCGGAGTTAGATTTAGACCGACTTATTACCCTTATACAGAACCCAGTGCGGCGATAGATATGTCCTGCACAAAATGTGGTGGAAAAGGATGCAGAACTTGTGGATATTCCGGTTGGATCACTGTTTTAGGTTCCGGTATGGTTCATCCCAATGTTTTAAAAGGTGTAGGGTATGATACAGATAAGTATAGCGGATTTGCTTTTGGACTTGGATTAAATCGCCTTGCACTTCTTTATTATGGTTTGGATGAGATTCGTAAATTTTACGAAAATGATATAAGTCTTTGGAAACAAATATAGGGGAGGGTTGAAGACAATGTTTAAATTTTCGCTAAAATGGCTTAGAGATTACTGTGGAAAAGATATTTCGTTTGATGAGATTATAAAAAAACTTAGAATCCAAGGATTTGAATTTCAAGGGAGCCAGGAAATAAATGACGACGTTGTAACTGCAATAGAAGTTAAAGCAAATAGACCGGATATGCTTTCTCACATAGGAATTGCACGTGAAATAAGAGCTTTTGACGGCTTGAATATACCTTCTGTTCCAAAGACTTCAGTTAAACCAAACAATGATTTATTTCCATTAAAAATTAAAGTAAATGGAGATGTTTGTAAGAGATTTTCTGCCGTAAAATTGAGCGATATAGATTCTTCTGTCAGAACTCCGGCGTATATTTCCGAACGTCTTGAGGTTATGGGAATTAATTCTATAAATGCAGTAGTTGATATATGCAATTATGTCATGATTGATTTAGGTCAACCGATGCACTGTTATGATTTTGATAAATTGACAAAAAAAGAATTAACTGTTGATAAACTTGAAGACAATCGAACTGTAATTACCTTTTCAGGTGAAGAAGCAAAATTAAAACCTGGTGATATTGTTATTTCAGAGGGCAATGAAATAAAATGCGTTGCTGGAATAATAGGAACCGATTCTGCTGCCGTTTCGAAAAAAACACAAAATTTAATTTTGGAATCTGCTGTATTTGATGAAGTAAGCGTCCGACTTGCATCCAGAAGGCTTAAAATTTCGACTCCTTCATCATTCAGGTTTGAAAGAGGGGTTGATTCTAGAGCTTCATTTGATATTCTCTTTAAGTGCGCCGAAATGATTGTAGATGTTTGCGGTGGAAAAATTGAAGAAGGTGCATTTGATTTTTATACCTCGAAAGAGGAAAATGAATATTTAAACTTAAATATTAAACATAATAACAGTTTACTTGGAGTCGAGCTTAGTGAGAAACAAATAATTGATTGTTTAGAAAAATATAATTTTAAATGTCTCAAAGAAACTGAAGGCATTTTGAAAGTAACCATTCCGAGTTATAGACTAGATGTAAAACAAGAAGTAGATTTAATTGAGGAAGTTGCTCGAATTTATGGTTATGACAACATTGAACCTGTAATGCCGACAATAAGGACTCAGTACAATAAGAATGATGTATGGGAAAAATCGGAGACGTTAAGGAAAACTTTAATTGGGCTAGGGTTTAACGAAACGATTAATTACTCGTTCATTCCTCAAGATTCTATGGAACTATTTAAAATAAGTCCGAACGAATCTTTATATTCTGATATAATTCTCCAAAATCCGATTGCAGGAGCATATTCTCTTATGCGCCCGACTATGGTTTATTCACTTTTAAACTGTTTGGCGTATAATTATTCTATCGGTAACAGTAATATTGGAATTTTTGAATTGGGAAAAGTGTATTTTAAAAATAGTGATTTTGAAACCGGATGTGAGGAAAAAGATATTTGTGCATTTATGATGTCAGGAATAAGGATTCCTCGTGGATTTGGTTGCGAGAAGGATATAAAATACACTTATTATGACATGCTTAATATTCTCAAAGTAATTTTTGACGAATTTGGACAGGAATTTGAACTTAAAGAAAATACTTTCAAATTTTGCGAAGAAGGCTCAAGTTACGATATACTTGTAAATAACAATCGTATAGGTTTTATCGGAGAAATAAATACAGGTATGTTAAAGAAAATAAATAATGTAAAACTTATAAAGGATAAAGTTTTTTATTGCGAATTTTACTTAAAAGGTATTTCCGAAAAAATTAAAAAGATCAAATTTGAATCTAAATATCCTCCGGTGAAACGACTGTATAACTTGCTTCAAAAGAAAAATATTAAATCCGGTAAGGTAATAGATATTATAAAATCTTCAGACGAAATTGTACAAGATGTCATTGTTAGGGACATTTATAGTGATAAGAATTTTTCTGAAAACGAACACGCCGTTTTGTATGAGGTCAATTATTGCAGTAAGTATTCTACATTAACTTTTGAACAAATCGAAAATATAGAAAAGACGTTCCTTAAAGAGTTATCCGATAAATATGGCATGTCTCTTAAATGTTAAATGTAAAGCTCATCGGCCTATGCTGGTGGGTTTTTTAATTTTTTAAAATAAAACATTTACACGAGAAAATGGTATTGAATATAAATTATGAGCATAGATTATAACGCTATTTAAGAGATAATGTATAGTCTTACTACTAAATCGTAACTAATAATTTTAGCTATGCTTATTTAGTAGCAATTATAAATGTTTGAATTAGTAAGTATTATGTGATAAAATTCTTATTCGTATTGCATTTTAAGTATGTCAGAAAGGATTTTAAAAGTGGAAGAAGCAGAAAAATTATATAAATATTGGTCTAGTAATGTTAAGGAGGATGGACTTTTAAAGGAACTTGAAGACATAAAGATGTGTCCGCAAGAAATAAATGAAAGATTTTATAAAAATTTAAATTTTGGTACAGCAGGTCTTAGGGGAATAATGGGAGCTGGTACCAATAGGATGAATATATATACCGTTAGAAAAGCGTCTCAAGGCTTGGCAAATTATCTTAAAAATATTTATATGAGTCCTAAAGTAGTGATTTCCTATGATTCAAGAAAAAATTCAAAATTATTTGCTTATGAGACAGCAAAAGTTATGGCAGGAAATAATATAAAATCATATATAACCAAAGAGATTCAACCAACTCCTTTTTTATCTTTCGCAGTAAGGAATCTTTCTGTTAGTGGAGGAATTATGATAACGGCAAGCCATAATCCTCCTGAATACAATGGATATAAGTGTTATGGAAAAGACGGAGCACAATTGGGCGAAAGTGTTGCTTATGAAGTTTATAAAAAAATAGATGAGATAGATGCTTTTAGAGATATCAAAATTGCCGAATTTGATAAAGCGATAAATAAAGGACTTATTTCGTTTGTAAACGATGAAATTTATAAGTCTTATTTGGATTGTGTGATTAGTCAGAGAGTAAATGAATTTTCTCTTGAAGATTTAAAAGTTACGTATACTCCTTTAAATGGAGCGGGAAATTATTTTGTTCAAAAAGCATTAAAAAAATGTGGCTTAAAAGAGTTACAGGTTGTTGGTTGTCAAGAATATCCGGATGAAAATTTTAAAACTTGTCCGTATCCAAATCCGGAGATATCCGAAACATATTTAGAAGCGAAAAAATTGGCTTATTTAAAAAATTCAGACATAATTTTAGCAACCGATCCGGATTCTGACAGAGTAGGAATTTGTGTCAAATATAATAATGATTACAATTTATTGAGCGGAAATGAAATTGGAATATTGATTTGTGATTATTTGTTATCTCAGAAATCAAAGTTGGGAACGTTGTCTGAAAAATCCATTATAATAAAAACTATAGTCAGCACGCTTATGGTAAACAAAATAGCTCGTGATTATGATTGCGAAGTGGTAGAGGTTTTGACAGGTTTTAAAAACATAGCATCAGAAATTTTGAAGTTAGAAGACAGTAACAGAGAAAGAGATTTTTTGATTGGTTTTGAAGAAAGTAATGGGTATCTTATGGGAACTTATGTACGGGATAAGGATGCCGTTGCAGCTTCATTGTTGCTGTGCGAAATTTCTCTTTATTACAAGAAACTTGGAATGACTTTAATAGATGTCCTTGAAAATTTAAAATTTAAATATGGATTTTTTAAAGAAAAAACTTTAAGTTATGAATTTAAAGATAAGGAAGGTGCTCAAAAAATAAAAAATATAATGGAAAATTTGAGAAATAGTTCTCAGAAATATTTTTTAAGTAAAAAATTAAGAACAGTTGAAGATTATTTAAATTCAAAAGTATTTAATGTTGAAGATAATTCTTCAGTTAAAAAAGAATTGCCGCTGTCTGATGTACTTGTTTTTTGTTTTGATGAAAGTAATAAAATTGTCGTTAGGCCTTCAGGTACAGAACCTAAAATTAAGTTTTATTTGATGGTGAAAAAAGATAGTGAAGAGGAAGCAGATTCAGAAATTGAACGTTGGAAAGT
>CAKUZC010000011.1 GCA_934718145.1 uncultured Eubacteriales bacterium
GCATACCATTCACCGTTTGCACTGGGAGGAAGCAAACACTATAAAGAAAAGTTTGAAGGTTATGCCGATACAGTTGCTTGGGGCGCATTTGAAAAACAAACTTTAGTGAATATTGGTATGTACGATGAAAGACTTCCGAGAAGTGAAGACGATGATATGAATTTCCGTATTACACAAAGTGGGGGAAAAATTTTTATAACTCCGGAAATAAAGAGTGTGTATTACCCTAAAGACAGTTTTAAAAAATTATTTAAGCAGTATTTCGAGTATGGAATATGGAAAGTTGCTGTAATTAAGAAACATAAAAGGCCTTTGAGAATAGCTCATTTGATTCCTATGATGTTTGTTGCTTTTTTAATTATTTTTGGAATTTTGTCATTTTTTTCCACACCTGTTATGTATACATTTATCTCTGTGCTTTTATTTTATATGCTTGTCGGTTTTTATTTTTCTTTAAAAAGTAATTATGTATCCGGAATTTTAGATGAATTAAAATTAATGTGGGCATTTTTTGTTATTCATGTATCTTACGGAATGGGGTTTTGGGTAGGAATTTTTAAATTTTTAAATGTAAAATGGTAAAAAATTATTTTCGAAATGATGTGATTTATATTAGCAGTGATAAAGATAAAATACTGGAATTGAATAAAGAACAATTACGTAGTCTTCAAATTAAAAGTTTAGAAATTTTAATTTACTTTAAAAAATTTTGTGAAGAACATGATTTAACTTTTTATTTTTGCGGTGGTTGTTGTATAGGAGCTTTGAGACATAAAGGTTTTATCCCTTGGGACGACGATATTGACGTTTTTATGCCACGTGACGACTATGAAAAACTTTTTAAAATTTGGAATAAATACGCAGATACTTCAAAATATTCATGTAACAGAACATGCGAAGATAAGTTTATGGGAAATATTATGACAACTATATGTGATAACAGTACTACTGTTATTCGCCCTTGGCAAAAAGGAAAGGATGGAAAAAAGGGGGTAATGATTGATATCTTACCTTTGGATGGTTGTGCTCCATCAGGAATCAAAAGAAAGATTCAAATGATTTGGAGTATGATTTTTTCATTGTATTGTTCAAGAATGGTTCCTGTGAATCATGGACGGTTAGTATCTTTTATTTGTAAAATATTATTGGGAATAGTTCCAAGCGAGCAACTAAAAAACAAGATTTGGAAATACTCTGAAAAACAAATGAGTAAGTATAGTATAAATAGTTCAAAGTATGTGACTGAACTTTGTTCCGGACCGGGATATATGAAAAATGAATATCCAAGGGAAGTATTTGATGATGTCATATACAAAGAATTTGAAGGATACATGATGCCTCTTCCGGTAGGATATGACAAGTATTTAACAATGGCTTTTGGAAATTATATGGAACTTCCACCTCTGGAAAAGAGAGTTCCTCATCATGATATTCTTTACATGGACTTGGAAAACGGAAATAAAAATGTCTAAAATTATGTAAAATGGAGGAAATAAAAATGATATTCGGAGCTATAGTTGCCGGTGGAGTAGGAAACAGAATGAATCTTTCTGGACTTCCAAAACAGTTTTTGCCTTTGGGAAATTCTAAAAAACCGATTATAATTCATACATTGGAAAAATTCTTGCTATGCGACAGAATAGACTATATTTATATTGGTGTCCACAGAGATTGGCTGGGATATGCAGAGGAACTTTTGGATAAATATAATGTAAATACAAAAAAAGTATTTGTTACTGCGGGAGGAACAGATAGAAATCTCACAATAATGAATGTAATAAAAGTTATAGAAACAAATCACGGAGAAAATCCAGATGACATAATTATAACTCATGATGCTGTACGGCCTTTTGTGACTATGAAGATGATAGAAGAAAATATTGACGCAGCTATAGAATGTGGTGCTTGTGATACTGTAGTAAGTTCAATAGATACTATTATAGAGTCTCCAGATGGAAAATATATTTCTTCTGTTCCTGAAAGAAAGCTAATGTATCAAGGACAGACCCCTCAAAGTTTTAATATCTCAAAACTTAAAAGTTTATATCTTGATTTGAATGATGAAGAAAAAAACGTTCTTACAGATGCATGTAAAATATTTGTTTTCAGAAATAAACCGGTAAAACTAGTAAAAGGTGACACTTTTAATATAAAAATAACAACTGTAAGCGATTACAAAATTGCTCAAGCAATTGTAGGAGGAAGTACAGGTGATTAATTACGTTTATCAGCTTGTGAGTCCCGGAGTATTATCCGTTAAGTATGAAGATATTAATTTTGAAAGCGAAGTAATTGTAAAACCTACTTATATGGCTTTATGTCATGCCGATCAAAGATATTATTTCGGACAAAGAAGTATAGATAAACTAAAAAATAAACTTCCGATGGCTTTAATACATGAATGTGTGGGAAGAATTTTGAGTGATTCTGAAAAAAAATATTCTTACGGACAAAAAGTCGCACTGATTCCCAACGTCCCGTGTAAATCCAGAAATCCTCTTCTTTATGAAAATTATGAAAAAGGTTCTGCATTTCTTTCAAGTGGAAAAGATGGGTTTATGAGAGAAGTTGTCAATATTAATTCAGATAGAGTAGTTCCTTTTGGTGACGATATTTCTGAAAAAACTGCTGCAATAAGTGAATTTATAAGCGTTGGTGTCCATGCTTGTGAAAGATTTGATAAAATAGCTCATGGAATAAGAGATACAGTGGGAATATGGGGGGACGGAAGTTTAGCATACGTTGTTGCCTGTATTCTAAAACAAACAATGCCGAACATTCATATAACAGTTATAGGACGTGACGATTATAAACTTTCTCAATTTTTGTTTGCTGACAAAACTTATTTTTCTGATAGCATACCCAAAAATTTTAATGTAGATCATGCGTTTGAGTGTGCCGGAGGAGAGGGAAGTTACTACGCAATAGATGATATTATAAAACACATCAATCCTCAAGGTACGGCAATTTTTATGGGGGTTACAGAAAATAAAGTTCCGATAAACACAAGAGATGTACTGGAAAAAGGTCTAACTTTGGTAGGGTCAAGTCGTTCGGGAAGGAAGGATTTCGAAAAATCAATTGAACTTTTAAAAAATCTAAAATTTCAAAATCGTATAAGTAGAATTATTTATGAAGATTTGCCTGTTTCAGATATATCTGATATTCATAGAGTATTTAGAACTGATTTAAATACATGTTTTAAAACTGTTTTTAAGTGGAATTTATAAAAAATTTTCGGAGAAAATAAGATGCCTAAAATAAGTGTGATAGTTCCAGTTTACAACTGCGAAAAATATATTTCCAAATGCATTGAATCTGTTTTAAATCAAACTTTTAAAGACTTGGAATTGATTTTAGTCGATGATGGATCCAGTGATAAAAGTTATGAAATTTGTAGTTCATTTTCTCAAGACTCAAGAGTTAGGTTAGTCCGTCAGGAAAATGGAGGCGTTAGCAAAGCAAGAAATTTGGGAATTGAAATGTCTAAAGGAGACTTTATTACCTTTGTAGATAGTGATGACTATCTAGTTTTAAATATGTATGAACAACTGTATAAAAATCTAATTGAAAGTGGAGCGGATATTTCAATTTGTGGAATTATGAATTGTTTTATAAAAAAAGATAAAACGGTCGAAACTGTTCGTCAATCGGATATTGATGGGATTTGGGTTTTTAGTGGCGAAAAAGCAATGGAAGAATCCTTTAAAAGTAAGTTATTTTCTGTAAATCCTGTAAATAAACTTTTTAAGAGAGAACTTTTTAAATCACTCAGATACCCCGAAGGAAAGATTTCAGAGGATGCGTTTTTAATACCTACAGTCCTTTCACGTGCATGTAAAGTAGTGTACGATTCTTCACCAATGTACTACTACGTGAGGCGTGAAAACAGTATTACAACTTCTGATTTTTCTTTTAAAGATTGGAGTGTTGTGGAAGCTTACAAATATCATTTTGATGTGGTTCGGAAAAAATTTCCGAATGTAAAAAAAGCTGCCGAATTTCGCTATCTTTGGTCATACACTTATGTGATGGACAGAATTATGATAAGTAATTCTAAAGTTAGTGAGGAAGATTTTAGAAAAGCGTACGATTTTATTAAAAATAATTCTTTTAAAATTTTTTTAAATCCGTATTTTTCGATTAAAAGAAAAATTGCGACTATGATATTGTTGATAAGCAAAAAAGGTTATAAAAAACTAATTATGAAAATGGATAAACGTTAAAATTTTTATTTGGAGATAGTAATGAAAAAATTATGTTTTGTGTGTTTTAACATCGAAGATATGGGGGGGATAAATCGTGTAGTTTCCGGACTATGTAATGAATTTTGTAAAAATCATCTAGTACACATAGTATCGATTTGTGACACAGGCAAAAAATGTTATTATTCTTTAAATTCAGAAGTTAAAATTCATAAAATAAATAATTTGCCTGAAGACAGAATTCGAAATATTGTAATTAAATCTTTTATGAATTTAAAAAAGTATTTTTCAGATAATAGATTTGATATCATTTTTATGGAGGGTCATTATATCCCTCCTATTGTTCTCCCAATCAAATTTTTTACGAAAAGTAAATTTGTTTTCTGTGACCATGGAGCATTAAGCAATCAACTGAATGATAAAAAAGCTACATTTTTTAGAAAAATAGCTTCTAAGTATAGTGATAAAGTAATTGTTCTTACAGATTCCACTAAAAAAGAGTACATGGATAAATTTAAAATTAATTCTGAAAAAATTATATCTATTCCGAATTTTGTTGACGAAGATATTTTTAAGTACAGAGGTAAATATAATGAAAACTCTAAATTGATTCTGTCGTCCGGAAGGCTCACCCGTGAAAAAGGATTTGAAATGATACCTAATATAGGTGAAAAAATTTTTGATAAGTATCCTGACTGGCAGTGGCATATTTATGGAGATGGTCCGGAATATGAAAGTATTCAAAGAAAAATAGCGAATAAAAAAATGGAAAAACACATAATTTTAAAAGGATTTGCAGATAATATGTATAAAAAATATAATGAATATGGAATTTTTGTACTGCCGTCCTATCGTGAGGGGTTTGCACTTGTTCTTTTAGAAGCTAAAGCAAATTCCATACCCATGGTGAGTTTTGATTGTGTTGCAGGTCCGTCTGAAATTATAAATGATAATATGGACGGATATCTTGTTCCGTGTTATAATGAGAAAGTCATGTCTGAAAAGATTTGTGCTCTTATCGAAGATAATGAATTAAGAAGTCATTTTTCTCAAAATTGTCTTATTGATATCGATAAATTTGATAAGAAAGTTATTATAAAAAAATGGGAAGACATAATAAATGATGTTTAACTGTAACGTAATTTAAAGTGTAGGTGAAGTTAGTGAAAAATACAGTTCTTGTAAACAGTCAAAAAACTGAAAAATTAAACGTGTTCAAAACAATATACATGGTATTGTTTTTATTTGTTCTTATGGGAAGATTTGTCAGTTTATACTGGGTTATTCCTCATTTTTTTGATACTTTGGCTTTTGCCGGTTTTTTGCTTTTTTCAGGTATTTTTGTTGTGATTGATTTATTAGGTGAAAAAAAGATTTTTAAAGCACAAGATATTATTTTCTTGGCTTTGTTTTTTGCTTCGTGCACTATTTCATGTCTGATACGCATAAATTATGGGTGGTCAGATAATTTAAAATCTCTTATGTCTATAGCGTTGAGCTTGTTTTTTCTATACCCTTGCTCAGTTGTAATGAATAAAGATAAATTTGAAGATATAGTGGTCTTAATTCAAAAAATTACTGTTGTATCTTGGATGATATTTTCCTTGATATCGATATATACATTTGTGATACAATACAGCAATATATTCTATATACATGGTACGCGAATACTTTTGGGATGCATAGAAAACAGATTGTTCGGAATATTCTCCGATCCCAATTATGCATCTGTTGTTTCAATTATTTCAATGATATTCTCCGTTGCGATTCTTAATTATAAGAATCAGGGTCGTTTTATAAAAACGATTTCAATAGTAAATATAATAATTCAGTTTATATATATTGTATTGGGTGCTTCCAGAACAGGAGAAGTATGTTTACTGGTTGTAATATTTATTTCCGGTTTTGTATACAGTTATAAATTTAATAATAATAAGAAACTTATTGCACTGGTTGTTAGAATTTTAGTATGGGCTTGCATGTGTGTAGCTGTGCATTTTTTAATAGAGTATACACGTATAATTTTGTCATATATACCATCATTAGTAGGCATAAGTTGTTCGGGAAACTCTTCTTTATCAATAGGTCTTTACCAAATTTCTATGGAACGTCCGGATGTTGTAGAAAATAGTGATATTTCGAATTTAAGATTTAGAATATGGGGAAGTGCAATGGATATATTCAAGACAACTTGGCTATTTGGTGCATCTCCTCGAAATGCCCTGAAATACGCAAAAGATGTTATTCCCGATGCATTTATAGTCCAAAGGGGATATGATGCTCATAATTTTTATGTTGCTACCCTTTTTTATACGGGAATTATGGGTGCAGTGTTTTTGGGCGTTTTTCTTATAAAGAATGCTTTAAATATTATAAGATATTATTTGATAAAAAATTTTTGTGTAAATGATTCTTTATTTAATTCAGCAGTAATTTCAGTGATATGTATAGCTGTTTCCGGAATGTTTTTATCTGAAATTTTATTTATAACAACTGTTGGGTCGTTTTTATTTTGGATGTTTATGGGGTATATAGTTAATACAATTAAGGAAAGAATCAACTTAATATAGGATAGGTAACTGATATGAGGACGAAAAATTCTGTAATAAATATTGCTGTAAGCTGTTTTTCTTATGGCATAATAATGGTAGGTTCTTTCATTACTCGGCAAATTTTTGCAGGTATTTTAGGATTGGAAATAGTGGGTATAGAAGGTGCATTTTTGAATGTAGTTTCTGCACTCGCAATTGTCGAGTTAGGACTTGGAGTGGGCATAGTTTATAAACTTTACAAGCCTATTGCCCAGCAAGATTGGGAACAAATTGCGGTGGTTCTTTGTTTTTTACGCAGATGTTATATATTAATCGGTATTTTTGTCGGTGTTTTCGGTATAGTAGTTTCCTATTTTGTGGTTACTCCCATTAAGGAGAATTTTTCAAAAACTTGGTTAATTCAAATATTTATCTTATATGTAGTTGATGTTGTGGCGTCTTACCTTTACTCTCATAAACGTGCAATGTTTATCGCAGATCAAAAAAATTATGTAAACAATATAATTCATATTGGTGCACAGATACTTCTATTTATATCGCAAATATTTGTGCTTAAAGTTTTTGCATCATTTGAGTTGTATTTAATTTGCAAGATATTATCAAGATTAGTGGAAAATATTATAATTTCTTATAGATTTGATAAAAATTACAGTTTTATCGATTTAAAAACTAAGAAGCGTATGCCGGATATTGAAAAAAAGGACCTTTTTAAAAATATGAAAGCATTGCTTTTACATAAAATTTCCGGATTTGGAGCAACAACTGTTTCAAGTTTAATAATAGTTTACTTTGTAAGTTTAAGAGACAATGGAATATACTACAATTATATGCTTATAGTTATGGCTCTTACTACCGTTACAAATGAAGTTTTTAACGGAGTTATTGCAAGTTTTGGAAATTTGCTCAACACTTCCAGTGCAAAAAAGGTATATGAAAATTTTAATGTACTTTATTTTTCGAATTACTTAATGTATTCATTTATAACAGTTTCTTTCGTATGTTTATCTAACTCTTTTATAAGTATATGGACTGGTGAAGGCTCAGCTTTTGGACTGTGGACAACTGTTTCTATAGCCGGATACCTTTATATTTATGGTATGAGACAATCAATTGGTATGGCAAAAGTCAGTGCGGGAATTTATGATCAAGATAAATATTTAGCGGTAATAGGCTCGGTTATAACATTTATATTTTCGTGGTTACTTGTTAAACCATTGGGAATTTCTGGAGTAATGATAGGAAATATAATAGGAATTATGGCTATTCCTTACTGGGTGCAGCCTTTTCTTGTTTATGATGAAATATTTAAGAGATCAGTTAAAAGTTATCACTTAAAATTTTTAGAATACACTTTTCTTACTGTAATTTATACATTAATTGCATATATTTTATGTGATTTTATTTATAAAAACGGAATTGTAATAAATTTTCTTTCTGAAAATATTTTGAACGGTTTTAAAATTTCTTCAAAAATGTCTGATTATGTTTCTGTAATTATTGTCAATTGCATAATTTGTTTGGTTGTACCTAATTTTTTAAACATTATTTTATTTCATCGTACCAAAGAATTTAAAAGCTTATACGTTTATGTCCGATCTTTTTTTAAAAAAGTTAAGAAATAAATAGCAAGGGTGATTCAAGTTTGGACACACTATTTTCAGTGTTAATATATTGTATACAAATAACACTTCCGTTTTTAGGAATTTTAATTATATATTTTTGTTATAAATCTTTGTTTTGTGGGATTAGCAAAGAAAGACCTTTAGTATCTTTAACTAATCTCCTAACCGGAGAAAAAATTCCGATTACTTACTGGGAAAATTCTATAGGAAGGGACAGGCATTGCGATATAGTTGTGGATAGTCCAACGGTTTCAAGAAGTCATGCTGTACTTTTTCGAAGAGAAGAAGGTTGGATAATAGCTGATACTAATTCAAAAACAGGTGTATTTTTAAATGGAAATCAAATTGAAGAAAAACGAAAAGTTTGCTTAAAAGATATCATAAATATTGGTGGAATTAATTTTGAATTTAATAATTCTGATACATTAAGAAAAAATCAGCGTTATAGTTTATTAAAACAAAATAGAGTATGTTGTTCCTCGCATACAATATTATTTTTCGTAAGTTTATTTCAGTTTTTGTCGTTTCTGGAACTTTCTTTCAATTCAGGTAAATTTGATTTTCAACCAATGATTGTTTTTTTATTTTTATTTATAGGTTCATGGGTTTTTTTATTTATAACAACATTTTTGTTTCAGAGAGTTAATTTTGAATTAGAAGCTTTAGGAATTTTATTCAACGGAATAGGAATTGTATCACTTTGCGGAGTTGACATTGATCAAGCTTACATACAACTTGTAGCATGTGGTATAGGAATGCTCTTGTTTGAATTTATAGTAATATTTTTAAAAAATCCTGATTTTTCCATGAAATGTCGGCCTTACGTAGCGATTTTGGCTATATGTCTTTTAGTTGTTAACCTTGTATTTGGAAGTATAAAAAACGGTTCTCAAAATTGGATTATTATAGGTCCTTTTTCATTTCAACCATCGGAACTTGTAAAAGTTGCGTTTATATTTTTCGGAACTTCAACACTTCAGGGAATTCAAACTACTAAAAATTTAACAGGTTTTATACTGTTTTCTACGATATGTATGGGCGCTCTTTTTGCAATGGGAGATTTCGGTACAGCATGTATATTTTTTGTTACGTTTATTTTGATATCTTTTATGCGTTCCGGTAGTATACGAACAGTTTTTTTAACTTGCAGTGCTGCCATTTTGGGATTTTGTTTGATATTAAAATTTAAGCCGTACATAGTAACTCGTTTTTCTGCATGGCGTCACGTTTGGGAACATATCAACGATATAGGATATCAGCAAACCCGGGTTTTAACCTACTCTGCCAGTGGAGGATTGCTGGGTTTGGGATTGGGAAAAGGCTGTTTAAAATATGTTTTTGCTGCTCCAAGTGATTTAATATTTGGTATGATGTGTGAAGAATGGGGAATTATTTTATCCGTAGTAACTCTTATCGGTATTGCATTTTTGGGGATTTATTCACATAGTGTGTCATCGAGGAGCAGATCCACTTTTTACTCAATTTCTTCCTGCTGTGCGTCAGGTATGATATTGTTTCAAATGATGATGAATGTCTTTGGAGTTGTTGACATTTTTCCGCTCACAGGTGTAACTCTTCCTTTTGTAAGTTTAGGAGGATCAAGTGTGATTGCCGTATGGGGACTGTTAGCTTTTATAAAAGTTTCAGATGAAAGAACGTACGGTCTAAAGCGTTAGAAAAAACTAACACAGGTGGTAAATTATGAAAAATACAAAAGCACGTTCAGTAATACTTTATTTCCTTATACTTACTTTTTTTTCAGGCGTTGGTTTTTTTATTTACGATTTTATAAATAAAGCTGAAAAATGGGCATTTTGCCCTATTAATCGACATCTTTCGGAAGGTTCGGTGTCTGAGGGAAAAATAGTTGATGCAAATGGTATTGTTTTAGCTCAAACTGTAAACGGAAAAAGAACGTACAATGAAGATGAAGGAATAAGAAGATCTATGCTTCATATTGTTGGGGATGGTTCAGTGTTTATACCCACGTCTGTACAAAGCCGATATAGCACACAGCTTTTCGGTTATAATATTGTTACAGGATTTGGAGCTTCTAAGATATTAAATACAAGTAAAAATATAAAACTTACTCTTGACAGTACTATATGTAGTGAAGTTTCTAAAAGTTTTAAAGATAAAAAAGGGGCAGCCGTAGCTTACAATTATCTTACAGGAGAAATTTTATGTATGGTAAGTTTACCGACGTATGACATCAATAACAGACCCAATTTATCAAAAAACGATGAGAAATATAACGGTGTCTATCTTAATCGTGTTTTATCTTCTTGTTATACTCCGGGATCAATATTTAAAATTTTTACAACTATTGCCGGAATGGACTGCATCAAAGACATAGAAAATAGAAAGTTTCTATGTAAAAAAGTAAAGATAATTGATGGAGAAAAAGTAAGTTGTATGCAAAGCCATGGTAACTTAACGCTTAAACAAGGGTTTTCGAAATCTTGTGATATTGTCTTCAGTGATATCGGAATAGAGCTTGGTAAGGAAAAAATGGGAGAAAAACTAGAAGAGTTTGGATTTAATCAACCACAGTATTTTGAAGATTTTGAGATTGCACACAGTGAGTATAATGTTTCAAAAGCTTCCAAAGCTGATTTAGGATGGTCTGCCATAGGGCAGTACACAGACAAAGTAAATCCTCTACATATGATGAGAGTTATGGGTGCTATTGCAAATAAAGGAGTCCCTGTTGAACCGTTTTTGGTAAAATCTATTTCATCGTCACCAGATTTTGATTCTTCTACTCTTTCAAAAAAGTTAGGAAAAAGAATGATAAATCCATCCACGTCCGATAAAATTAAAGAAATAATGCGTTACACAATGAAAAATCAATACAGAGATTCGCTTTTTTCGGGGATTTGCATGTGTGCTAAGACCGGAACTGCAGAAGTTGGAGAAGGAAAACTTCCACACGGATGGATGGTAGGATTTTCCTATGATGAAAAGTTTCCAGTTGCATTTGCAGTTGTAGTAGAAAATGGCGATTTTGGAATTAAATCTGCAGGTCCGATAGCTGCGGTCATGATAAAAAATTTGTATTCAAAATTTACAACTAACAAATTAAAATTTGCTTGACTATTTTATTCGTTTGATATAGCATATCATTGTGAAAATAAAAGTAAAAGGGTGATAATCGGTGAGTGAATGTGTATTAAAAACAAGTGAATTGACTAAGACTTATGCTCGTAAAAATGCTGTTGACCACATAAATTTGGAAATTCATAAGGGAGATATTTACGGGTTTATAGGTAAAAACGGTGCCGGAAAAACGACTACTATAAAAATGATAGTCGGATTGAATAATCCTACATCAGGTAGTATAGAACTTTTTGGAAGCGATAATTTACAAGAGGGAAGACATAAAATAGGTACAGTTATAGAAAATCCTGCTCTTTATCCTTATTTGAGTGCGCGTCAAAATATAGAAGCGCAGCGCATAATGAAGGGCGTAAAAGATAAGAGTATTACTGATGATTTACTTGATATAGTTGGGTTGAAAGACGCAGGAAACAAAAAAGCTAAGAACTTTTCACTTGGAATGAAACAGAGATTAGCCATAGCTCTTGCACTTGTAGGTGATCCGGAGTTTTTATTACTAGACGAGCCTATTAACGGTCTTGATCCGACAGGTATAAGAGATATAAGAGAATTGATTTTAAAACTCAATCGTGAAGCCGGTATAACTATACTTATTTCGAGCCATATACTTGGTGAACTTGCGAAGATAGCAACTTCGTACGGTGTAATTAACAATGGTGTTTTGGTTGATCAATTTACAGCTGAGGAACTCAAGCAAAAAGTGAGACCATGTTTAAAAATCACTGTTAATGATCCGGAAAGAGCAATTGCTATTCTTAAAGATTGTTTGGACATTTCTGATATAGAGTTGGAAAATAATTCTATAAAAGTTTACGAAATGCTGGATAAATCTGTAGAAATAAATTCTGCTTTGGAATCCAATGATATAATAGTTCAATTTTTCAGTAAGGAAGATGGGGACTATGAAAATTACTTTATTAAGCTTATGGAAGGGGGAGCTAAAAATGACTAATTTAATAAGATCTGATTTTTACAAACTATTTCGTACGAAAGCATTCTATTTTTGTGGAATTATTGCTGCACTTCTTTCTTCATTGGGAGTAGTTTTACTTAATTCCGCAATTAATTCTGAATTGGGAATAAGTGCCTCACTTTTGGGTTATGACGGTGTTTATGCTCTTATTACCGGTACCGGACAGGCTACATTATTCGTAACTATTATGATATCGATGTTTGTACCTAATGAATTTTCATTTGGAACTATAAAAAATATTGTTTCTAAAGGTGTAAGCAGGTTAAATATTTATTTATCTAAAGTTGTCATGAGTGTGTTTATTTCTGTTGCTTATGTTTTGTTCTGTGCCATAGTTTCATTTGCAATCGGAAGCTTTATGTGGGGAACCGGAGAGCTTACACGTGAAGTTTACTTGAATATTTTTAAAATGCTGGGTCTGTTTTTAGTAGCAGAAATAGCTGTCCAATCGATATTTGTTATGGTAGGGTTCATCATAAGACAAACAGGCGGAACAGTTGCTGTTAATTTAGCAATAATAATAGCTGTACCTGTTGTAATTATACCTGCTTTAAATTTTGGAGTGCAGTCGTTACTTAAGGTAGAAGATTTTGATTCTTCAAACTATTGGCCTTTTACTTATCTTTCCAGATACTTATCTCTTGACGTAATTCAAGAAGATATCACAGTCGGTTTGATAGTATGCGTGGTTTGCGTAATATTGTCTACTGCTTTGGGAGTATTTTCGTTGTACAAAAGAGACGTAAAATAGATTTGTTTTATATTTGATATTTAAGGCGCTGCTTTTTTACAAAGGGCGCTTTTTGTTTTGATAAAATTTTATTTCATATTATAAATACGTTTATAGTCATGTTTTTATTGATTTGAATTTTTGGAAATGATAAAATCAATTAGTAAAAATATTAGATGGAGGTATTAATTTGGAAAACGTAAACATGGTCTTGGAATGGTTAAGTGATAAAATTTACGTTTATGTTGTTTTGGGTATGCTGGTTGCATGTGGAATTTATTTTACAATTAAAATTAAATTTTCACAGATTAGCTTATTTCCGGAATCAATAAAGTACTTAAACGAAAAATCCCACAAGGGAAAAATATCATCTTTTCAGGCACTTATGACTTGTACCGCTTCTAAAGTAGGAACAGCTAACATTGCAGGTGTAGCAACAGCTGTAGTTGTCGGTGGACCGGGAGCAATTTTTTGGATGTGGCTTATGGCGGTAATAGGTTCCGCTTCATCAATTGTAGAGGCGACATTGGCGCAGATGTATAAAGTAAAAAGCAAGGAAAATGATTTATTTGTTGGAGGACCTGCTTATTACATAAAAAATGCCTTGGGTATGAAACGATTGGGTATAACATTTTCGATGTTATTTGTATTTTGTTACATGTTTGCATTTAGTGCACTGCAATCTAATAATATGTCAACTGCTTTTGAAAATTTTATTCCTTCGTATAGAAATACTGTTTGGCCTTGGGTGATAGGAATTATTTTTACTTCACTAATTGCAGTTGTAGTATTTGGCGGAATGTACAGAATTAGTTTTGTCTCATCATACTTAGTACCTGCGATGGCTAGTATTTACCTTTTAATGGGTTTTTACATATTTATCACTAATTTGGGACGTATACCGGAAGTATTTTCTTTAATTTTTAGAGATGCATTTGATTTCAAGTCAATAACGGGTGGATTTGCAGGAAGTGTTATATTGTTAGGTATTAAAAGAGGTTTGCTATCCAACGAAGCCGGAATGGGAAGTGCTCCTAACTCTGCGGCAACTGCTGATACATCTCACCCCGCAAAACAAGGAGTAATGCAAATTTTATCTGTAGGAATAGATACTTTTCTTATTTGCACAACTTCCGCATTTATAATATTACTTTCTAAAGTGGATTTAAGTCCAGACATGCAAGGGATTCCCTTAATGCAAAAAGCAGTCAGTTCTCAAGTAGGAGTTTGGGGAGAATATTTTATAGCAATTTCAGTTGTATGTTTTGCATTTTCTGCAATCATAGGAAATTTTGGAATTTCCGAACCGAATATTTTGTTTGTAAAGGAAGATAAAAAATTTGTTAAAATAGTTAGGACAGTATGTCTGATAGCAGTTGCGGGGGGCTGTGTACTGAGCCCAAAGTTAGTTTGGAATTTAGCAGATATAGCAATGGCTCTTTTGGCTATTGTCAATTTGATTTCAATAACTATGTTAACTAATAAATTTATGATATGTTTCAAAGATTATTTAAGACAGAAAAATTCAAAAAAGGAAATAGTATTTAAAGCTACGGACTGTGGTATAGAAGATACTACTTTATGGAAATAGAATTTTTTGTTTGAAAATTTTATAATTGTAGAGGTTTTTATAAAGTGAAGTTTGCGCAGATTTGTGTGGACTTCACTATTTTATTTGTTAAATTTTTAGGTACGTGAAGTTGAAACTATTTATATTAATCCTTTAAATTCAATATACAATTCACACAATTTATCATAAAAATCGAATTATAATATGTAAATTAAGTATTATTTAGTTATATTTAAACAAAATTTAATTGACAATATATATATATATATATATATATAATGTATTTGTGCTTCGAAACACAACTAAAATTTAAGAACAGGAGTGATTATTATGCCAGGGAAAAAATTAACTGTAAAAGCAACTGACAATGAAAAAGCAGCCTATATTGCTATAATTAAAGAAATGAAAAAAGCGTTTTCTTACTCTAGTCAAAAGCAATGTGCTACAGAGATGAATACGGGAAAAAAGGCAAATGCAGACAGATTTAAAATTTATAGTAGTTTTTATTTAGAAAGAGTTAATTTGGTTGATGATCTCGTTAACGAAACATATAAAGGAGAGGAATACGCTGAACTAAGAGCGTGGTGGCAAGGAATTAAAGCAGAACTCAACGAATATTCTAAAGATACTTATATGAAAGAAGTTTATAAGAGCTATGAAAGCGTAATAAACAATATAAAGGGATTAAAAATAAAACTTAAGTACAAAGATCAAAAAAAGGTAACTGAATTTGGGAATAGATTTTATGAATGGACTGCTAATACCGGCGGTGTAGTTGCTGAATCCCTCCGTGGAAATTGATCATAATAAAAATTTTAATGAATAATAAATATCCATCCTTTTACGAGGTGGATTATTTTTTTCAAAAAATCAGATAATAAATTCTAGATACATTAATACACTTAAATTTATAGCACTTATTTACATAAAAAAAATATTTAGGAGCTGTATATATACATCCAGAATTATTGACAATTATTAAGAAAAATGATAACATTTAGTTGTTGCGGTATTCGAACTTAAGCGGTCATGCTGGAATAGGCAGACAGGCATGTTTGAGGGGCATGTGTCGCAAGACGTGCGGGTTCAAGTCCCGCTGACCGCACCAGATGTAGAAAGGGCCAATTGACATAACTTTTTTCTACAGTTCTCCTTTTAATTAAGTATGACTGATTTATTTCGGTCATGCTTTTTTATTTATGAAGACTATACAAATATTTTAAAGCAAGAAACATAAAATTCAAGCAATTAAAATCTGAAGAAGATTACAAATCTTTTACATATAATGCTCTAATTGCATTCAGTATGGCAATTACTGTAACTCCCACATCAGCAAATACAGCTACCCACATATCAATTATACTGGTTAAACTTAAAATAAGGCATACAAATTTAACTATAATGGCCAATGAAATATTTTGACGAACTATGGACAAACATTTTTTTGATATTTTTATAGCTTTTGAGATCTTGATAGGATTGTCATCCATCAATACCACGTCTGCCGCTTCTATAGCAGCATCAGAGCCCAATGCGCCCATTGCTATTCCGACATCTGCTCTGGATAGTGCAGGGGCGTCATTTATTCCATCTCCTACAAAAGCAAGTTTTCCGCCGCAATCGTTTCTTTTCAAAATTTTTTCAACTTCGGTTGCTTTATCTTCAGGAAGCATATCTCCGTGAAATTCATCTATTAACAGATTTTTAGATACCTTTTCTGCAACTTTTTTTGAATCTCCTGTAAGCATTATTGTTTTTTTTATGCCCAATTTTTTCAATTCTGATATGGCCTCTTTTGATGTTGATTTTTCTGAATCTGAAATAACTATATGACCTGCATATTTACCGTCCAAAGCTACGTGAATTATTGTACCTGAACTGTGGCAATTTTGATAGTCAATATTCATTTGCTCCATTAACTGATTGTTCCCGACCGCAACTTTTATACCATCTACGTCAGAAACTACACCATGTCCGCTCATTTCTTTTACATTTGTAACTCTTGAAATGTCTATTTCTTTTCCATACGCTCTTTGAATACTTTTGCTTATAGGGTGAGATGAAGAACTTTCCGCTAAAGCAGCA
>CAKUZC010000012.1 GCA_934718145.1 uncultured Eubacteriales bacterium
CGAATTAAAAGGAATGGATAAAATAGTAGCTAAAGACAGTTGTGCTGTAAATCTGGGTGGTGGTGACTATTTGATGCTACCCAAAACTCCTGCTTTGTTTAAGGATTACTTTTCTACTACAGAAAAATTTATACAAAGCTTAAAAAAAGCACATGTACCATCAAAACTAGAACCAGAAAATAGATGCAGCATAGAACAATATTGTATAAACATGAATATAATGGATCATTATTATAAAATTAGAGATGCATTTTTATCTAGAAGATAGATATATAAAAACCGGCACTAATTAAAGTGTCGGTTAAATTTTTTGCCAAAAAGATTTAATTTTCTTTCTCTGCATTTTCTTCATCTGAATTGAGATTCTCATCTAACTCTTCCGCGTTTTCGGAATTTACTTCTGAATCTTCTCTCGGAACGCATGCTACTGCTACAACTTTGCTTCCATTTGTCATTTTCATGACTTTAACTCCTTTTGAAAGCCTAGAGCATTTCCTTATTGTATCTGCCTTAATTCGTATTATTATGCCGCTATCCGAAATTAAAATTATATCTTGATCTAAACTTACGCTATTGAGAGCTGCAACATCACCATATTTATCAGTATGATAGTTTATAACTCCCTGTCCTCCTCTTGACTGGATCCTATACTCAGATTGGTCAGAAAGTCGTCCATACCCGGATTCGGTAACAGTCAAAATAAGTTTTTCCGAATCGACTAATATCATTCCTACAACTTCATCATCTGCGTTAAGTTTTAACGCTCTTACTCCTCTTGCACTACGTCCAACTGCTCGAACATCCATTTCGCTAAATCTTATTGACTTGCCTTTTTTAGTCGCAACTATTATGTCTTCAGAACCTCCGGTCATGCGCACCCAAGCGAGTTCATCTCCCTCATCAAGGTCAAGAGCAATTAACCCGCCTTTTCTTGCTGTGTCAAATGCTTTAAGATCTGTCCTTTTTATGACTCCGTGTTTTGTAACCATAATTAAGTATTTATTATCTTCAAATTCAGTCACTTTAATCATAGACGTAACTCTTTCATCTGTTGCAATGGGAAGCAAATTTGCTATATTCATACCCTTTGAAACTCTCGAGCCTTCATGAATTTCATAACATTTAAGTTTATATACTTTTCCAAAATTAGTGAAAAACAAAACATAATCATGACTGTTGATTACAAACAATTCATTTACGACGTCTTCATCACGACGGGCAAGTCCGGAAACGCCTCTTCCTCCACGACGTTGAGTTTTATAACTATCTAAACTTTGACGTTTAATATAGCCATATCTTGTCATAGTCAAAACACATTCTTCTTTAGGTATCAAATCTTCGATGTCAACTTCACCACTGACATTTTCAATCACAGTTCTTCTTTCGTCGCCAAATTTATTTTTAATTTCATAAGCTTCCGACTTTAATATCTCACGTTTGCGATAATCGTTAGCCAAAATATCATTAAAGTCCGCTATTTTCTCAGCTAAAACTTTGAGTTCTTCTTCTATTTTGGTTCTTTCCAAACCGGTAAGCCTTCCGAGTGGCATTTGGACTATAGCTTGTGTTTGAATTTCATCGAGTTCGAAACGTTCAGTAAGTCTTTGTCTACCTTCTGATATCGACTTCGAGGAACGCAATATAGACACTACTTCATCTATAAAATCAAGCGCTATTTTGAGTCCTTCTAAAATATGAGCACGTTCTTTGGCTTTTTTAAGGTCAAAAATCGTTCTTCTCGTAATTACTTCCAACTGGAACTTTATATACTCCTCCAAAACCTGCTTTAAAGTGAGTATTTTTGGTTCTCCGTTTACTATTGCAAGCATTATCACGCCGAAAGTAGTCTGAAGTTGAGTATAAGTGTAAAGCTTGTTAAGCACTATCTGAGCAGAAGCATCCTTTTTAACATCTATTTCAATGTGCATCCCATTTCTGTCGGAATGGTCTTCTATTCTGGAAATGCCGTCAATTCTCTTATCCTTAACCATTTCCGCTACACTTTCAATTAAACGCGCTTTATTAACCTGATACGGCAGTTCAGTAATAATGATTTTATACCTTGAATTCTTATCCTCGACAATCTCTGCTTTTGCTCGAACAGTTATCTTTCCTCTTCCGGTAGCATAAGCCGCTCTGATTCCGGAACGACCCATAATTATTCCTCCTGTTGGGAAATCCGGACCTTTAATGTACTCCATAAGTTCAGAAAGTTCCGCCTCAGGATTGTCAATTAGATACGTCATGGCATTTATTACTTCATTCATATTGTGTGGAGGAATGTTCGTCGCCATACCTACTGCTATACCCGTAGAGCCATTAACAAGAAGATTTGGAAATCTGCAAGGTAAAACAGTCGGTTCCTGAAGTCTATCATCGTAGTTGGGGACGAAATCAACTGTATCTTTATCGATATCAGTCAACATTTTAGTGGAAATTTTACTCATTCGAGACTCAGTATATCTGTAAGCTGCCGGAGGATCGCCGTCAATAGAACCAAAGTTTCCATGGCCATCAACAAGCATATACCTCATAGAGAAATCCTGAGCAAGCCTTACCAGTGCATCGTAAACGGAACTATCACCATGAGGATGGTATCTTCCAAGCACTGAACCTACGGTATTTGCACATTTTCTGTAAGCTTTATCGGGTCCGAGATTATCTTCAAACATTGTGTAGAGAATTCTTCTGTGAACAGGTTTAAGTCCATCTCTTACATCCGGCAAAGCTCTGGCTACTATTACCGACATCGAATACGCCAAAAATGATTTTTTCATTTCTTTTTCTATATCAACTTCTATGACTTTATGGTCTGAATTTTCCGTTAAATTTTGTTCCAACGTGTTTATTCCGTCTTGGTTATCCATTCAATACCCCTCTAATTAATATATTAGACTACTTTTAATATGCAATCTCATAAAACTCATTTAAAATTTTAATCTTTGTACCTTAATCTCGTTCCGGCAAAAATCATTGCCTGAAGGTCAGCTTTAAACTCCGGTTCCACTGCGCGCATAGGGATAATAAGTGCCAATTCTCCGCAAGAAAATATTTCTATCATGTTTTTGAGTTCTTCACTTTCACATGAACCATCAAGCATAATTTCTTTCTTTCCGCCTCTTGAAATGACGTCTATCTTATCAGGAAACACTTCCACCCAAAATTCTTGATTTTTTAAAACATTCCCGATAAGTTTACGTATTCCCACATACGGAATGACCCATATTAACAAAAGCGAAAGTAAAGGGAATAGTGATAAAAGCATATAATACCCATTTCCGGAGATAAGTCCGAGAAGTATCATTAAAACAAAAACTATGCTTTGAATTATAGTGTGTTTTTTTTGAGCTTTTTTATTTTTTTCATATCCATCACTGTTCTGAACAAATTCTCGTACTTCTTCCGGTTTCAGACTGTATTTTATTTTAATTCCGGTATTTTCGTCTTCATACTCTTCAGATTCATCATCGACAACTATTTCCGCTTCCGAACCGTCCCATTCTTTTTCTTGTGAAACTTCATCAGTGTCTTCAAAATTTTCCGAAGCATCATCAGGACACTCTTGTTCGCATGAATCAACTTCAGTCTCGTCATTTTCGCAATCTTCCGAAATTTGTTTTGAAAAATCTTCATCAGCAGTCGTATTATCGCAATTTAAAATTTTTGATTCAGGTTCAACTCGAAAAAACTCCGAGTTATTACGCTTTCGAACGTCATCTCCGTCAGAATTTGCCTCCAAAGATTCATCAGAACCGTTTTCAACGGGAACGTCCTTGATAGTTTTCGATGTTTTTCCGACATCGGCAGGGGGATATGAATCTTTACCTTTCATTTTTACTCCTTAAATTATAAAATATTTCAAATTTTAGTTTAAAACTTGATTTATACAAATTATATATGTTTGGTAACAAATATTCAACAATTTGTTTAAAATATATTGAAATATTCAAATACTCATTTCCGGTATAAAATTCTTTAACGTACAGCATTTGATAAGTCTCAAGATTAAAATAAGCTTTAATTACCTAAAAATCACGAAATTATACGTCCAGATTTTGCACATATTTTGCATTTTGCTCTATAAACTCTCTTCTTGGTTCTACTTTGTCTCCCATTAAGATTGTAAATGTTTCGTCGGCAGCTGCGGCATCTTCTAGTGAAACTTTGAGCATTATGCGAGTCTCAGGATTCATGGTGGTTTCCCACAATTGTTCCGCATCCATTTCACCTAAACCTTTATAACGCTGTATCTCAGTTCCGCCTGCCAAATCTCTCAAAACTTTATCTCTTTCCTCATCAGAATAAGCGTAATAGTGCTTTTTATTTTTTGTAATCCTAAACAATGGCGGTTGAGCGATATAAATGTGTCCTTGCTCGATAACCGGTCTCATAAATCTAAAAAAGAAAGTCAAAAGCAAAGTACGTATATGCGAGCCGTCGACATCGGCATCGGCCATTATTATAACTTTTCCGTAGCGCAACTTAGATATATCAAAATCGTCGCCTATTCCGCATCCCATAGCTGTGATAACCGGCATAAGCTTCTCATTTCCGTAAACCTTGTCAATTCGAGACTTTTCAACGTTAAGCATTTTTCCCCAAAGCGGTAAAATAGCTTGAAATTTACGGTCTCTACCGCTTTTTGCAGAGCCTCCTGCGGAATCTCCTTCTACGATATAAATTTCTGTTTCATCAGGATTTTTTGACTGGCAATCTGCAAGTTTTCCGGGAAGTGAAGCTGTCTCCATTGCAGTTTTTCGTCTGACCAAATCTCTAGCTTTTTTTGCTGCTTCTCTTGCTCTTGAAGCTGAAAGAGCTTTATCAACTATAGCTTTCGCAACAGCGGGGTTTTCTTCAAGATACGAAGTGAATTTTTCAGTTACGATCTTATCGACAAGACTTCTTATTTCCATATTTCCGAGTCTAGTCTTTGTTTGACCTTCAAACTGTGCGTTTCTCAGTTTTACACTTATTATCGCAGTCAAACCTTCTCTGACATCATCCCCGGAAAAATTTTTATCGTTTTCCTTTAGCAAATTATATTTCCTTGAATAATCGTTTATAACACGTGTAAAAGCCCTTTTAAATGCATCTTCATGCGTTCCGCCGTCCATTGTGTGGATATTGTTTGCAAAAGAGAGTATAAGCTCATTATAGCTGTCATTGTACTGAAGCGCCACTTCCGCACTTGCAGAACCGTCCGGGAGAATTCCCGAAAAGCTCACAACGTCATCGTGAATTACCTCAAATCCTCTTTTTTTGTGAATATACTCAACAAAGCTTTTTATTCCGCCTTCATACCTAAAATCGTCTTCTCGTACATTTTCGGAATCTCTGCTGTCTTTCAAAACTATCTGAATTCCGGCATTGAGAAATGCTTGTTCCCTAAGACGAGTTTTTAAAATGTCGTAATTATATACCGTAGACTCTTTGAATATCTCGGGATCAGCTTTAAATAAGATTGTGGTGCCTCTTTCTTCGGAATCTCCCACAATTTCCAAATCAGTTACGATATTACCACGTTCGAATTTTTGTCTGTACACATGTTTACCGTCGCAAACTTCAACTACAAGCCACTCTGAAAGCGCATTAACAACAGACGCCCCTACTCCGTGGAGTCCACCCGAAACTTTATATCCGCTTCCACCAAACTTTCCACCTGCATGAAGTACTGTAAAAACAACTGTAACAGCAGGGATTCCGGCTGTAGGATGAATTCCGACAGGTATTCCTCTACCATTGTCTTTAACTTTTATAATTTCGCCGGGAAGGATATCCACTTCTATTTTACTGCAATATCCTGCCAAAGCCTCGTCTATACCATTGTCCACAATCTCATAAACAAGATGATGAAGACCTTTTGGTCCTGTTGTTCCAATGTACATTCCCGGACGTTTTCTTACAGCTTCAAGGCCTTCAAGAACTTGTATTTCTCCGGCACCATATTTTCCACCGCTTTGACTTATTTCATTACTATCCAAAGTGTAGTTCCTCCAAAAAAATTATTTTTAATTGCTGTAAATTTCTGTATCAGTATCCTGACCGGATTCTTTTTTAGTGCTGTTAAACACATCGTCCTCTGTCTCAGACTTGCTTCTCATACGAAAAAGTCTAACCATAAACGGCATAAGAGAATAAGCTCCCATAAATACAAGTGTGATAAACAGAATCCCCGCCAGGCAAAAACCGCCTCCGATAAAAATAGATGCCAAAAAAATAATAACAGCGATTATTTCAGATAATCCCAAAATTTTAAATGCTCTGGAATCTACATCTACTTCGCAATTTTTTCGACAGCTTTTGCATGTATAAATTCTTTTATTCTTACACAAAAAAGCTTCCACATACCAAATTTTTTCACCGCAATAAGGGCATTGTGATAACTCAAAATTTCCTATTTGAACTCACCTCTCTGTTTTACACCACGTCTTTTCAAAATCGTGGAAGGTAGTAACTGACTTAAATAAATTTTATCGTCTTTGCCGTCTTTCAAAACTATAAATGACTTGGGTAAGTTTTCAGTAGTATTTACTATTTTACCTCTTTTCTGCATGTTTGACAAATAAATTCTGTTAGATTTAAAAACAGTAACTTTGTCAAGATCAAACACTCCAATTATATCCTCGTCGAAAACAATTGTATCAGAGCCTATATTTAAATATTTCAAATTACTCACCGACTAAATACGATTTACTTCCCGAACAAATCCATTATTCACTTCAAAAAGTTTACCGTTTTTGAATTTTTTGTACATATCTGAATTACAATCTGTTATAAAAACTTGATTACCTGTTATTTTACTTATCAAATAATTTCTTCTGAATTCATCAAGTTCACTCATGACATCATCGAGCAAAATTACAGGAGAATCGTTCAAAGATTTCTTTAAAACACCGGCTTCGGCAAGTTTTAAACACAGTGCTGCCGAACGCTGTTGGCCTTGAGAACCAAATAGACGAACTTTTTTCTCGTCAATAAACATTTCTAGTTCGTCTTTATGAGGTCCGAAAGAGGTACATCCGGACTTTATATCCGAATTTTTTGATTTTTCCAATTTAAGCATTATTTCGTTTTTTATCAATTCGAAATCACTTTCACAAGAAATATTTTTTGAAAAACTCGACACATAATTGATATCCATAACTTCGGAATTATCAGAAATTTCTGAATAAATTCTCAATGATTCTTTTTTTAGAAGTTCAAGATATTTCAGCCTTTCACGAATTAAAATTGCACCTACGTGTGAAAGTTTTTCATCAAGGATTTCCAAAAAGCCATGTGTTGAATCTAAAGAAAAATTCTTGAGCAAAGCATTCCTCTGTCTCAGTATTTTATTATAACTCGAGATATGGGAAATATATGTCGGTTTTAGCTGACATATAGCGGCATCTATAAATTTTCTTCTTTTTTCCGGTCCTCCCGATACAAGTGAAAGTTGAAGGGGAGAAAAAAGAACCACTCTGAATTTACCTATAATTTTTGTAGGATAAGTCTGAGCTATATCGTTGAGGAAAACTTTTCTTTTACCATTGCCAAAAAACACCGATATGTTTTGTTTTCTGTTTTCAATAAAAAATTTACCCTCTAGTTTTGCAAAATCTTCGTTAAAACTTACAAGTTCCGAATCTTTTGTACCTCTGAATGAACGAGCACCGGTAAACATCCATATTGACTCTATGAAATTTGTTTTACCTTGTGCATTTCTTCCATATATGAAATTAACTTCCGGCCCCGGATTTACAGATGTTTTTTTTAAATTTCTGTATCCTGAAATATTTATCTCAAATGCTCTCACTCAGATACCACTCTGTATTTTCTTTCACAAATCTCGACGGTTTGTCCCGGTATAAGTTTTTTACCACGTTCCAAACATATGTTTCCGTCTACAATAACTTTTTGCGAATTTATGAGATTTTTGGCATCTCCTCCGCTCTCTGCTTCGCCTATGAGTTTGAGAAAAGAACCTAACTTAATTTCTTGGGTAGTTATTATAATATCTTTCATAAATTTCTCCATTATTCTGATTTTATTCTTACAGGCAACACCAAAAACAAGAAAGAATTTCCCTCTTTTGGCATAATTTTTATTGGGCTTAAAGGACCGTTTAATTGAATAATTATCTCATCGCAATCCGTATTTTTAAGAGCGTCTGTCATGTATTTGTTGTTAAAAGCAATTTCAAGTTCTGTTTTTATATCGCTTTTTGCGAGCAATTGGTCACTTGCTTTTCCGACAGTGGTGTTACACGAGAGATGAATTTTATCGGGTAAAAACAAGCATTTTACAGGGCTTTTAAGGCGATCTGTAATTAAGAGTGATACTCTTTCAATACTGTCAATGAAATCCTGTGTACCGACATGTACTGTGTACTGTGTTTTCACCGGAACAGTAGATTTATAGTCTAAAAATTCTCCATTTAAAAGACGTGAAACAACTGAATAATCTCCTACGTAAAAGATGATATGCTGCATACCTGCTGCTATCCTCAAATTCTCTTCTGAATCAGGTAAAAGCCTCAAAACTTCTCGAAGAGTCTTTCCGGGAACAACAAAACTGAGTTCCAGTTCCTCTTTTATTGGTTCTCTCCTTATTGCCAGACGATATCCGTCAACCGATGCAAGAGTAACTACATGATCTTTTATTTCAAATAAGGTTCCGGTATGAACAGGTTTTGAATCGTTTTCTGAAACTGCAAAAATTGTTTGTCTTATCATACTTTTTATTGTTGAAACAGGTAACTCAAGAAAATCGGAATTATCAACAGTAGGTAAACTAGGAAATTCATTTGCGTCTAAGCCTATTAATTCAAAATGACTGGAACCACTTATAATTTCTGCATTTAGAGTGTCACTTATGCGAACTTCTAACGATTCATTCGGAAGTTTACGAACAATCTCAGTAAAAAGATGCGCATTGAGAACAATGCGTCCTTCTTCAATTACATCTGAAGGTATGGTGGTAGTAATACCGAGTTCTAAGTTATATCCACATATTTCCAGTTTGTTGTTTGAAGCACATAGTAAGACTCCTTCAAGCGCAGCCAGATTAGATTTTGACGGAACTGCTTTCTGAACATTTGAGAGTGCTTCTGCTAATTTATTTTTTCCACATTTAAATATCATATATACACCTTTCTAAATCAAAAATTGTGTTAGTGAGTATAGTATAGTATTAATATTATAGTAATAGTAGTAGGGGCTGTTAATTTGTTGAAAAGTCGTTGAAACGCAGATGATAACTGGGGTTAAGAGCATTTTTCCATTGTTGATTGTTTGTTTAAAGATTGTTGAAAATTTTGGACTAAAATCCACTTTCAACAATTCTGTGGAAAACTCTATGTTGAAAGTTGAAAAGTTGTTGAAAACTTTTTGACTAAAAAAAATACTGTTATCTGTCTCTTATATTCTTTGTGATATCTTCTACCATAGCCTTTAATTTGGAATCTTTCGAAAGATTTTTTTCGACTTGTTGAAGAGCGTAAACTATTGTTGAATGATCACGTCCACCAAATTCTTCCCCTATAGATACAAGCGGCAATTGTGTTATTTCTCTCACTACATACATTGATATCTGCCGTGCATTTGAGATTGCCGCCGATCTTTTTGATGAACGGATATCTTGTGGAGTTACGCTGAACGTTCTGGCAACTTCTTCTATTATCTTTTCTACCGTTACAGGAGGTGGCTGGTCATTGTTTAAAATATCTGATATGGCCATTTGAGCTGTTCTTGTGCCCATTGGTTCTCCTCCCAAAAGGTGATGGGCTTTCATTTTTTTAACTGCACCTTCAAGTTGGCGAATGTTTGTTTTCAATTTTTTTGCAATGTACTCACATACTTCATTTGGCATTTTTATGTCTAAAAGCTCTGCTTTCCTTTTGACAATTGCTATCCTTGTCTCAAAATCGGGGGGTTGTATGTCAGCTATAAGCCCCCATTCAAATCTGGTTCTCAACCGGTCTTCTAGAGTTTGTATCTCTTTTGGAGGTCTGTCTGAAGTGAGAACAATTTGTTTTTTAGCTTCGTAAAGAGTGTTAAACGTATGGAAAAATTCTTCTTGAGTGGAATCTTTCCCCGCTATGAATTGAATATCATCTACCAGAAGTATATCTGTTTTTCGGTACTTTTGATGAAATTCACTTGTTGTATTTTTTCTTATGGATTCAATAAGTTCGTTGGTAAAATCGTCACCTTTTATATACAGAAAAGTCTTGTCAGGATTGCTCTTTTTAATATCGTTGCAAATAGCATAAAGTAAGTGCGTTTTTCCCAATCCTGAGTTTCCGTAAATGAAAAGGGGATTGTATGCTCCCGCAGGATTTGCTGCAACAGCTAGCGCCGCTGCGTGTGCGAATTTGTTTGAAGATCCGACTATATACGTGTCGAACGTAAATTCATAATCTGAGTCTATTGCAAGGGTTTGGTCACTTTTTTTTCCGGATTCATTTATTTCGTCCGGAGTCGAAAAACAGATGTCTATTCCTGACCCGAAAATTTCCCTAAAAGCGTCATTCAAGAGTAAACGATAGCATCTGTTTAATGTTTGTCTGTGAAATTCATTTGGAACCATAAGTACTGCTTTTCCTCTTTCGAAGTCTAGCTTTACCGGTTCTATTCTGCTTATCCATGTTTTGTAAGCCACGTCCGTAATTCGGGTTTTACAAAAATCACAAATAAGATTCCATGCCTCATTAAAAGAGTTCATGATAAAGGAAAACCTCCGATTGTATTAAATTCATTATAATAGAATTATACCCTTTTTTTTAAAAGTTTTCAACATGCTTTTACTCATAGTTTAAAACTACATTTTAAATTTTAGATTTATATTGACAATTTTTATGAATAGATGTAATGTTATTATGTGGTGTTTTTATAATAATTATAAAGGAGGGGAGTGAGTATGCTTGGGTAAAACAGTTGATTGTAATTTTAAAGCTCTGGAAGAAAGTGCTTTAAGAAATTTTGGTTCGGAAGAGTATGACGAATATATTGAGAGTTGTAAAAAAATTGCAGTGGAACTTTCAGAAGAAATAGAAAGGGCTAGTAAGTATAAGAAAGAATTTGAAGAACTAAAAAAACGTATGGAAACTGATACTAAGTTGCGTAGTAAATTTAGTGACTTAAATTCAGCAATTAGATATGTACCCTCATGTGCCAGAGATCCTTCAGACGTGAAGTTGGGTAAGCATCAAAAAAATACAGGTGTTTTCTTGTGGTACAATGGCTATAATCCTATTGAATTTTTAGGAAAAGGAGCAAATGGAGTAGTATGGAAGTGCACTAAAAAAGATGGTAAAGAATTTGTGGCTAAAGTAACGTGTAACCAGAAGTTTGGCCCATTTAAAGTAGATGCTGTGAAATCAGAAAGAAATGTAAATGAAGAGCTTAACAAAATTGTAGATTCTAGTGAAACTAAAGATAAAAGTGTGAAGTATTTGTTAACTTATGAAAATAAAACAGCAAGAAATTCCGGTGCGGATTCCAGAGAAATATTTGAATCTGAGTATGCCAAAGAAGGCGATTTAAGTAATTATGCTAAAAAACTAAAAGGTAAATTTTCGTTATCTGACATAATTCGTATGACCAAACAAGGTGCAAAAGGATTAAAAATTTTGCATGATGCGGGATACTCTCATAACGATGTTAAGCCTGAAAACATGTTGATAATAGAAAGAATTGCTCAAAAAATGACAGGTGACAAATTTGAAAGCAATTGTTCTGGATCAAGTACCAATAAATCAAGTATACCCGATTCTAAAATTTCTGAAGGTGATTCTGATAAAGCTTTAAAAATTGCTGATTTTGGCGCAATGACAAAAATAGATGATACAAAAAAAGTATTTGCAAACAAACATTTTTGTGCGCCTGACTGTTATAAATTAAGTGAGGAAGCGGTTGGAAAAAGGGATGTTTATTCTTTAGGTTTATGTGCGCTTTACTTTTTATTTGGAGGAAAGAGTGCCAGTTATCACAAAATTGCAAAGGATTTAACTGTAAAGTACAAAGATAATATAGAAAGCTTTATCATTGACAATTCACTTAACCAGAAATATGGAGATGATATTATATTGCATAAATTTTTGCAAGTCATTCAAAAAATGGTTAAATCTGATCATAATGAAAGAATAGATATAGAGAAAGCGGTACCGGAACTGAAAGAATTAACTAACCCACAAAAAAATATAGGAGGAGTTTAATATGACAATGTATGATAAAGATAATAAAGAAGTGATATTGCCTGATCCTTATGAAGTAGGAGCAGGAGGAAACAAAGGAAATATCATTGCTTATGGTGGAAGAGTATGGAAGTTTTTGAACGATATGAAAACAGTACCTTCTAAAACACTGGAAAAAATACCGGGACATTACGACAAACTTTTGAAAAAAGCAGAAAAGATATTAACAAAATATGGAAATGGTTTAAAACCTAATGAAAACGCAGCTATAGGTTTTAATGGTACACCTGCTCCCAAAGAACTTGCAGAAGAGTGCTATAAATATGTTAAGTGTGGAAATAATGAAGAGAGAGTGGAAATGATAAGAAAACTTGCGGAACAGCTTATGGAATGTATGCAGCAAGTTACAGCAAATGTTTTGTATGACAATGAGAATATGAAAAATGGTACTGATGATAGGGGTGTAGATTATCCGGAATATGAAGTTGTCAAGTTAGATGGTAAAGCTTGGGAAAATACTGAAACTGTTCTTTTTAAGGGATATATAAACACTAAGACAGTAATTTTGGGTAAGTGTGTAAAAATACTTTCTAAAGAAACTTTTGTAAATTGTCGAAATCTTAATGAAATAATAGTTGAGACCAGTGATTTAAACGTTGAAGAAAATTGTATTGTTGATTGTCCAAATCTTAAGAAAGATGGAATAAAAAAAGGTTCAGGAGGTTCTGATAAAGCTGTAAAAAAAATAATAGACGCTATGAACGCTTCGAAAGAAGCTGTGAAAGAAGTTACAGAAAAAACTGAGAAAAAAGCTAAAGTTGCCGAAGGTAGCGTAGCACCCGAATAATTAGTGATATAAATAGGACGCTGAAAAAAAGTAAGCGTCTTTTTGTAAGTAAAGTTGACATTAATGAAATATTTGTTTATACTTAACTGGGAGATTTGTTAAAGTATAGATAATGTACTTAATATAATTTTTAAAGTTACGGAGGAATGGTAATGTTTAGGACTTATCAACCCAAAAAGCTCCACAGAAAAAAAGAACACGGATTCAGAAAAAGAATGTCCACCCGCAGCGGTATAAAGGTTCTTGCACGCAGGAGAGCAAAGGGCAGAAAAAGATTAACTTATTAATCTGGCAGAGTCAGGCCGGAGGAGAACTTGTTCTAAAAATAAGACCTTTACGGGTCTTTATTTTTTTGGAATTCCAAAAAGGATATTGTAGTATGAAAAAAGACACCGTAATAAAAGAAAATCGTGATTACAGAAGAGTATACACTAAGGGAAAATCTGAAGTTTCACCGAGTCTCGTCACATATGTTTTAAAAAACAGACTGAAAAAAACGCGGATAGGAATAACAACCGGTAAAAAAATAGGAAATGCAGTTCATCGAAATCGTGCCAGAAGGGTAATCAGAGCGGCTTTGCGTGACTTAAATCCTATTTTTAAGAGAGGGTATGATATAATTTTTACCGCTCGAGCTAAAACAACATTCGTTAAGATGCAGGTTGTCAAAAAAGATATGCAGAGACATTTTGAACTTATGGGTATTTTGAATGAAAAAAATTGTAATTAAACTCATAGTATTTTATCAAAAATATCTGTCTCCTATTAAAAAACCTTGTTGTAGATTTGTTCCCACATGCTCTCATTATGCATTGGAGGCAGTTGAACGTTTTGGAGCGGCAAAGGGTTTGTGGCTTTCACTCAAGAGGGTAATTCGTTGTAATCCTTTTTGCAAAGGTGGTTATGACCCAGTTCCGAAAAAGTAGAAAATTAAATTTTTGTTGCTATTATTGTATTTTGTGATAAAATTTAAGTAAAAGTTATAGAGCTATTAAAACGTAAAAAGGAGTTTTTAATTTGGGTTTTTTATTTGATTTTTTAAGCAGTACATTTGGTTATATACTGTGGTTTTTCTTTGATGCTGTAAGCAATTATGCTTTAGCGATAACTTTATTTGCTCTCGTTATAAACGTATTGATGTTTCCAATAGCAATAAAAAGGCAGCAAACTACCGCAAGAAATGCCAGACTTGCAATCAAACAGCAAGAACTAAAGAAGAGATATGAAAAAAATCCTAAGAAATATAATGAGGAAATAGCACGTCTTTACGAAAAAGAAGGCGTAAATCCGATGAGTGGTTGTTTTGCAACTTTGGTTCTTCCTTTGATACTTTGGAGCGGAATCTATGGAGCTGTGACAAAACCTCTTCAGAACACACTTCATATTTCGCCCGATAAAGTAGCTTCAGCAGTTGCAGTTTTACCTCAAACTGAAGAACTCAGCGGAAAAATTACCAAGGGTTATGAGCAACTTCAACTTGTTCGTCATTTTCCGGCAGTTAAAGATAAATTAACTATGTTAAACAGTGAAGAATTAGCCGACATAGAAGAATATAGTTCCGGGTTTAATTTTATGGGACTTAATCTTCTGGGAACTCCAAAAGGAACTGATTTTTCACAAATGCTCTGGATTATACCAGTTCTTTGCTTTGCAAGTTCCGCTCTTACTATGTACATAGGCCAAAGGATGATGGGTACGCAAAATCAAATGCAAGGTTGTGCAAAATTCACTCCCTATTTTATGCTTTTATTCACCGCTTATATTGCATATACAATTCCGGCGGCAGTTGGACTTTATTGGATTATCAATTCACTTTTCGGAGCAGTTCAGAGCATTGTTTTGAACAAATTTTATAATATCTATACAATGAATGCTCATGATGAAGCTGCAAGATTTGCTTTACTTAAAGTTCAGGAATCCTCTGTAAAAAATCTGAAAGATGAATAATTTTTTAGAGTCATTGAAATTTAAATTTTATTTATTTGGATTAATTTATTGGACAAATTTTAATAATTAAATTAAAATGATATATATTTAATTGTTTTTGTGTTTTTGGAGGGGTATTTATTTTATGTTGAACGAAGTGTTTGCTTCAGATGAAACCGTTGCTTTGGCTAAGGAAAAGGCTTGTAAGATGCTGGGAGTATCAGAAGATAAGGTAGATTTTGAGATTCGCCAATTTCCGTCCAAGAAAGTTTTCGGAATGTTCGGAGGAAAACTAGCTCAGGTTAGAGCTACTCTTAAAAAAACAGAGGCTCAAAAGGCTGCTGAATTCTTGAAAGAAGTTTTTTTCTATATGGGTATGCCGGAGCTTGATATAGAGATTTTAAGCGACAAAAAATTTGAATGTGAAATTAAAATTACAGGTGATGACATAGGATACATCCTTGGCAAACATGGTGAAACATTGGATGCACTCCAATATATAACAACTTTGGTTGCAA
>CAKUZC010000013.1 GCA_934718145.1 uncultured Eubacteriales bacterium
GGTATTGTGGGATTGCTTAAATCTCGATTTGGTATTCATGAAGTTATAACGAGCATCATGTTAAACTGGGTTTTTCTCTACTTATGCAATTATGTAGCAAATTCTCCGGTATTTCATAAACCGGAAAGTGATGGAACGTATCCTATTAATCATTCGGGTTTTACATTGTTATTGTACGATTGGAAGTTTTCTGAAGAAGGACGCAATTTTTTGAAAAACAGTCCAATACTAAATGATATTATACTAAAGACAGATTTTAATCTTAACTTTTTTGTAGCCGTAATTATGGCCATTGCCATGTGGATTTTAATATATAAAACTCGTAAAGGTTATGAATTTAGAGCATCGGGTCTAAATGCAGATGCAGCTGAAAATGCAGGAATAAATGTAAACAAAAATATATTTTACACAATGGTTATAGCAGGAGCTCTTTCTGGATTGGCTGGTGCTTTATCAATAACTGGAACTTCCTCACACAATATTCATGTATTGTCTATATTTGAAAACTATGGTTTTAATGGTTTGTCAGTTGCACTTATAGCAGGAAGTTCGCCTATAGGATGTATTTTTGCAGGATTAATGTTCAGTGGTTTGATTTATGCCGGGCAGTCATTGCAATTTAAAACAGGTGCTCCTTCAGAGATAGTAAATATTATGATAGGTGTTATAGTGTTTTTTGTAGCATTAGTAAGAATAATACCGGTAATTGTCAATAAATTTCTCGAAAAAGAGGGTAGGAAAAATGCTTAATAGTATTTTAATTGCTATATCTATAACTTTAATGTACTCTGCCCCTTTGGCTCTTGCAGGAATTGGAGGAGTGATATCAGAGAGGTCCGGTATAGTAAACATAGGCATAGAGGGTATGATGAGCATAGGTGCTTTAGTGGGGGCAACTGTTGGATATTTTACAGGAAATCCATGGCTCGGACTATTGTCTGCAGGGATCGCAGGTGGACTTTTGGCGCTATTGCATGCAGTTGCTTCAATTACTTTTAGAGCGGACCAAACAGTTTCAGGAATTGCCATTAACTTAATCGGACCGGGAGTAGCTATGTTTCTTTCTCGTTATTTTTTCGATGGAGCTACTACTACTCTTCCTGTTCCAAATAAATTGCCTAAAATTATAGGTCAAAATGGTTTATTTGGCAGTTTAAACATTGATGTTACTGTTGTTATTGCATTACTCGTCGTTTTTATTACATGGTTTGTGCTTTATCAAACAAAATGGGGACTAAGAATAAGGGCAATGGGAGAACATCCCGCAGCAGTTGACACTTTAGGAGTGTCTGTTTACAAATCCAGATATATTTGTGTTATTATTTCTGGAATTTTAGCAGGACTTGGTGGGGGAGTTGTTACTTTAGCAATTATTTCTCAATTTACTCCAACGGCTATAAGTGGTCAGGGTTTTATAGCTTTAGCAGCTGTAATATTTGGAAAATGGCGTCCCTTTGGTACATATTTCGCTTGTTTGTTATTTGGATTCTCTCAAGCTTTGGTAATAATATTGGGAGGAGAAAACGTACAAATTCCATCTACTATATTAGCAATGATACCTTATGTTTTAACAGTTATAATGCTGATAGTGTTTGTCGGGCGTTCTTCTGCGCCGAAAGCTTCTGGTGTTCCTTATGAAAAAGGTGCCAGATAATATTACAATTGATTTTTCGTTAGGGTGAGTAAAAGTGGATATAAAAGAAATAGTTTCTAAAGTTGACCATACACTTCTTTCTCCTATCTCTACATTTTCAGATATAAAGAATTTGTGCGATGAAGGAATGAAGTATGGAGTAGCTTCAGTTTGCATACCTCCTTGTTTTGTGAAAAAAGCTAAAGATTATGTTGAAAATAATTTAAAAGTATGCACTGTTATAGGATTTCCTAATGGTTATAATGATGAGTCTGTAAAAATTTTTGAAGCAAATCATGCATTAGAGGTCGGAGCAGACGAAATTGATATGGTAATTAACATAGGATTTCTTAAGGAAAAAAATTATTCCAAGGTGCTTTCTGAAATAAAAAATATAAAGGACGTTTGCGGCGATAAGATACTTAAAGTTATTATAGAAACATGTTTATTGAGTCAGGAAGAAAAGATTAATATGTGTAAGATAGTATCTGATTCGGGGGCAGATTTTATAAAAACTTCTACAGGATTTTCCAAATCCGGTGCAAAAATTGAGGATGTAATACTCTTCAAAAAATATATTGATAAAAATGTTAAAATAAAAGCTGCAGGCGGAATAAGCAATCTTGAAGATGCGGAAAAATTTATAAGTGCAGGCGCTTCTCGACTTGGAACCAGTAAAATTATAAAAATCATAAAAGAAATATGACAAATTTGAATGAGAGGTAATATATTTTGAGAGCCTACGACATAATAGAGAAAAAGAGAAACAATTGTGAACTCACATCTGAAGAAATAAAGTTTTTTATAAATGGATATATTGATAATGAAATTGCCGATTACCAAATGTCGGCATTTTTGATGGCTGTTTATTTTAATGGAATGACTGACGAAGAATGTAAAACCCTGACTGAATGTATGTTATATTCAGGAGAAATTATGGATTTGAGTCCTATAAAAGGTATAAAGGTTGATAAGCACAGTACAGGAGGAGTAGGGGATAAAACTACTTTGATTGTTACTCCAATTGTTGCGGCCTGTGGTACAAAAGTTGCTAAAATGTCCGGTCGTGGTTTAGGGCATACCGGAGGGACTGTTGACAAACTTTGTTCTATTCCGGGCATGAATGTTGAAATTTCCAGAAACAGATTTTTTGATATAGTCAATACAGTAGGATGTTGCGTAATGAGCCAAAGCGGAAATTTAGTTCCTGCCGATAAAAAAATATATGCATTACGTGATGTTACTGCAACTGTAGAAAGCATGCCTTTGATTGCTTCCAGTATTATGAGTAAAAAAATTGCGTCGGGAGCTGATTGCATAGTTTTAGACGTCAAAGTTGGAAGCGGAGCATTTATGAAAACAAAAGAGGATGCAATTTCTCTTTCTAAAATAATGATATCAATCGGAAAAAAGTTTAATAAAAAAGTTATTGCGCTCATTACGGATATGAATATACCACTAGGAAATGCTATAGGCAATTCGCTTGAAGTCTGGGAATCTTGTGAAGTTTTAAAGGGAAGAGGTCCAAAAGATTTAAGGGATGTTTCTATTTCACTAGCTGCAAATATGCTTTATTTGTCTGGAAAGGGAACTATTAGTGAGTGTGAAAATCTTGCAAAATCAGCTATTGATTCAGGCGAGGCCTTTGAAAAATTCAAAGAAATGGTGTTAGCTCAAGGTGGAAATTTATCATTAATTGAGAAATCTGATTATCTGGATTGCTTAGATGAGTATAAATTTGAAGTTCATTCTGATTATGATGGTTATATTTTTAAAGTTGATACTGAAAAAATTGGCAAAACTGCAATGATATTGGGCGCAGGTCGTGAGAAAAAAGATGACACGATAGATTATAACGCTGGAATAATTCTAAATAAAAAAACTGGAGATAAAGTTACTAAAGATGAGGTTTTAGCTGTCTTTTATTCATCAAGCAAAGAAAAATTTGTTGAAGCTGAAAAAATATTTAAAGAAGCAATAAAATTTGATAAAAATAAACCAGAATATGTACCATTAATTCAGGCAAAAATAACATTGGATGATGTTCAAAGTTTTTAGAATAATTTAGAAAAGGTGTTCACTATGACTTTTGAAGAAGCAAAAATTTTATTAGAAAAGTATAGAAGTGACATAGAATATCATAATAAAAAGTATTATGAAGAAGATTCGCCTGTAATAGACGATTATGAATATGATTTAATGGTTCAAAATTTGGAAAAATTGGAAAGAGAATTTCCTGAACTTGCAACAGAAAACTCCCCTACAAGATACGTTGGAGGTAAAGCTTCTGATAAATTTTCGCCTGTGGTTCACAAAGTTAAAATGGACAGTCTTCACGATTCATTTTCTTTTGATGAAATGATTGCATTTAATGAAAGGATAAATAAATTAATTGAAAATCCAAAATTTGTCGTAGAACCCAAAATAGATGGTCTTTCTGTGTCTATTGAGTATGTAGAAGGAAATTTAACTCGAGCTTCAACTCGAGGAGATGGCATGGTAGGAGAAGATATAACCGAAAATATTTTAACTATAAAGAACTTGCCCAAGGTTTTGCCTGAAAAAATTCCTTTTTTGGAGCTTCGTGGAGAAGTGTATATGTCTAAGAGTAATTTTTTAAAATTGACAAAAAAACAAGAATCTGAGGGATTAAAAACCTTTAAAAATCCGCGTAATGCAGCGGCAGGTTCACTACGACAAAAAGACTTCAACGTAACGGCTTCAAGGAATCTAGATATTTTTATTTTCAATATACAGAACTCCGAGGGAATTAAATTTAATTCTCACATGGAAAGCTTAAATTATTTAAAACAAATGCAGCTTCCGGTAATTCCTTTTTATCATGTTTATGATGACTTTAATGATGTTCTCGATGAAATAGAACGCATAGGAAAAATTAAAACTGATTTGCCTTTTCAAACTGATGGAGCAGTTGTTAAAATTGATTCTTTAGATCACAGAAAAATATTGGGAAGTACTTCAAAATTCCCTCGTTGGGCTGAAGCTTTTAAGTATCCTCCGGAAGAAAAGAAAACAAAAATTTTAGATATAGAAATAAATGTAGGTCGTACCGGAGTTTTGACTCCTACCGGAATTTTAGAACCTACATTGGTTTCTGGAAGTACAATAAGTCGCGTGGTTTTGCACAACCAAGATTTTATAACTGAAAAAGATATAAGGTTAGGTGATGAAGTTACTATAAGAAAAGCGGGGGAGATAATTCCTGAAGTAGTAAGAGTTGAATCTCACACGAAAGATTCTAAACCTTTTGTGTTTCCAAAAATTTGTCCTTCATGTGGTTCCAATGTTGTTAAAATTGAGGGAGAAGTTGCATTAAGGTGCTTAAATACCGATTGCCCGGCTCAGCTTCTAAGAAATTTGATACATTTTTGTTCTAAGGGAGCTATGGATATTGAAGGTTTTGGAGAAACTATTATATCAAACGCCGTAAATGAAGGAATGTTGAAATCAGCTTCCGATATTTATAAATTGTCCAAAGATAATTTAATGAGTCTTAACCGTATGGGGAAAAAATCTTCAGAAAATATATTGAAAGCTATTGAAAAATCTAAAAATCGAGGTCTCGATAGACTTTTATTTGCTTTGGGTATTAGACATGTTGGACAAAAAACAGCAAAATTAATAGCAAATAAATTTGAGAATATGGACAACATTATGAATAGTTCGGTCGAAGACATAAGTTCCATTCCGGGGTTAGGAAATACTGTAGCGGAAAGTGTTAGTTTTTATTTTAAATTGCCTCAAACTCTTCAATTAATTGATAATCTTAAATCACATGGATTATTGATGAATTATAATAATAATGTCGAAAATTATAAATTTAAAAATATGAATTTTGTGTTAACTGGTTCTCTAGATAAATATACTAGAGGAGAGGTAACGGAAATAATTGAAAAAATGGGTGGAAAGGTTTCTTCAAGTGTTTCTAAAAATACAACTTATGTATTGGCCGGATCGGAACCGGGAAGCAAAGCAGAAAAAGCCAGAAAAATAGGTGTTCCTATAATTTATGAAAAAGAATTTATAGAGATGTTAAAATAAAAATATTTAAATCGTAATTTTATATAACGTAAGAGCACCATCTTCACACGGTGCTCTTTTTTTACACTTTATTCAGACTTACTTTCGGGAGAAGAACGTAACATCTGTCTAGCTTTTCTTATTTCAGATAAATTTTCCGTAACAATTTGATCTAACTGCTTCATAACATCATCTGCATATTTACTTGCCGAAGCTCTCATCTCTTTGGACTGACTTTTAGCCTCATTAATTATGTTTTCAGCGGATGCTTGTGCATTTTTTACTATTTCACTTTTACTCACCATGTTTCTTATTTTTTCTTCAGAGATTTTCATTATGCTGCTTGCTTCCTGATGAGCATTCTCCAAAATCTTAGAACGATCTTCTATTATTTTTCTAGCCTGAACTACTTCTTTAGGAAGTTGCAATCTCATATCTTCTATGATTCGTTTAATTTCGCCCGCATCTATTATCGATCTTCCTCCTGACATAGGTAAATGCCACGAGGTGTCTATGATATCTTCAAGCTCATCTATTAAATTTTCTACACTCATTAATTATACCACCCAAAAACCTTTAATATGTAAAATTAGAATTCACTTTTATACAAATTCAATGATATACTACCATAATTATACCTTTTTTGCAAAGAAAAATCTCCGATTTTATTTTGTATATTTTGTGAAGATAGTGTTTCTGTAATTATAATTCCATCTTTATTAATATTTTTGATACAAAAATCCAAGGAACTTTGTAATACATCTACATCTTGATAGGGTGGATCTACAAAAATTATGTCAAAATTTTTCTTGTTATTTTTTAGAAAATCTAATGCATTCAACTGAAAAAATTTTATATTATGGTTGCATTTAATCTTAGATATATTTTTTTTAATTAAGTCCGCATGGCTTTTTTTTAGTTCTATTATAACTACTTCTTCGGCCCCTCGACTAAAAGCTTCTATTCCTATCTGTCCGGTTCCTCCGAACAAATCTAAAAATCTTTTCTCAAAAATATTGTAACCTATTATATCAAAAAGGGATTCTTTTATCCTGTCTTTTGTAGGGCGAAGATTTTCATTTTTATCAGAATCCAATTTTAGCCCACGTATTTGTCCTGCAACAACTTTTATTTCAAACACCTCTAACTGTTTGCACTATAATTTTCCAGCTTTATTTCTTTTATAAAAACTGGAGTGGTGGGTTTACTATTACTATCAACTTCTACTTCAGATATCTTATTTACTATATCCATTCCTTCGAAGACTTGCCCAAATACAGTATGCCCTGCATGATTTGTATTATAGTATCCGTCTAAATGAGGATTTCCTCCGTTTGTTTCGTATAATTTCTTTATACTGTCAGTTATTTTAGACATATCAATCGTACCGCCGTAGTTCCTTGAGAAAGATTCAGGATTTTTTTTATAAATTTCATAATACTGATAAAACTGACTCCATCCTCTGAAATTTTTAGGATTTTGATTGTTTATAAAAAATTGACTTCCGTTGGTATTAGGCCCTCTATTAGCCATAGAAAGCGATCCTGTTATATTGAAAAGTGAGTCGCTAAATTCATCTTCAAAATCTTCACCCCATACACTTTTACCACCCATGCCTGTGCCATCGGGGTCTCCTCCTTGAATCATAAAATCTCTTATAACTCTGTGAAATGTTACGTTATTGTAATAACCATTTTTTGAAAGAGATTTAAAATTCTCTACAGCTTTAGGAGCTTCATTCGGAAAAAATCTTATTTTGAAATCTCCCATATTTGTACTTACTACAGCTATTTCTTCATTTTCAGATGGTTTTTCTAATTGATATCCTACTCTGGCAGAATCAGTTTTTTCTTGAGATGATTCTTTTTCTTGTGTACATCCGGGGGTTGAAAATAAAATACCACTCATTGCAATTGCTCCTAATATTTTTTTAAATTTTTTCATTTTGAATTTTATCCTTTGATTTTAAATTTATAAGCTTAATTATATCTGAATTATTATATTTATTCAATTATTTAAATATTTTAAGTTTTAAAATAATACTGTTAAAAGAACATAAATAAGTATTGAGAATATAATGTTAATGAGACCTATTTAATTAGCAATAATTAATTTTTATGGTCTTGTAATAAAAAGGAATTTATTAAAGGAGGTTAATATATATGTCGTGTTCATATGAAAAACCATGTAAGTCCGAGAATGAAGTTTGTCCTGCTCTTGGATTTCAAGATGTAAAAGTTGGTGTACCTGTTGAAATAAGACCTTTTGCAAAGGTTGGAAGAGTTAAAACAGATTGTATAGGAAAACCTGTAATTGAGAGAGACGGAAAACCTTGTGAAGGAAGGCCAAAAGAAGTTTGTAAATTTACAATAAGTCAAAAAATCAGAGTCGAAGTTCCTGTAATATTTGGTGCAAAAACTGAAGTGGGAGAAGCGGTAATAGACTGCAAACGCAATAAGGTTCCCTGTAACGAGCAGGGGGATGTTTCTGTAGGTCCGGAATATAAAAAAGAGGAAGAACTGTTTCGAGGAATGATAGGATAAACTTGATAATTTAATATAATCTTTATATAAAAACTTACTCCAGTCTTTAAAAAATCTCAATAGGCTGGAGTTTACTAATTTAAATAATTATAACATAAAACATGTTTATAATCATGTTTTCGCTTTAAAGTATAACTGTAAATATAGTTTTGTTCATAATTAATGTATATTTTTAATCGAAGTTAAAATAATAAATAGTATAATTTATATTTCGGAAGTGAATATATGGGACTTTTAAGACATTTTAAAGAGGTATATTTGAACCCAAAAAGTTCTGGTGCAAATACTGAAAAAAGCAGATTTTTCTCAAAATCTCTTACAGAAAATTTGGAATACTTTAAAAGAGAATTTAATGACACTATAGACCTTTCTATAAAGTATATAGATATATCTGGTGTTAATAGCGCGATTATAACTATATCAGGTATGATAAGTAAAGATACTTTCACTCAAAGTGTTATGAATCCTATAATAAATTCAAAGATAGTAGGAAATACATCTAAAGAAAAATATGAGTATATACGAGACAACGTAGTAATAGCATGTGATCAGGTTCAAATTTCGACTTTCGAAGAAGCTTTTAATGCAATAATGTCCGGATTTGCACTGTTTGCTATGGACGGTTGTGATTGCATGATTTCTTTGGGGGTTCAGGGATTTCCTTTCAGATCTGTTTCTGAACCATCATCTGAAATAATGCAACGAGGGTCTAGGGAAGGTTTTGTCGAGCCTTTAATGATAAATACAACTCTTATAAGAAGAAGATTAAAAAGCCCAAATCTTAAATTTGAAACTATGCAGATCGGTTCGGTAAGTAAAACATCGATTTGTCTATGTTATTTGGTAGATAAAGTGTCAAGCAGTATTCTGGAAAAAACAAAATCTAGATTAAAAAATATTGATATAGAAATGGTCATGGATTCGGGATATATTCTTCCTTATTTGGATGATCAAGGAGATTTTTCTCTTTTCAGTGGAGTGGGAATGACCGAAAGACCGGATACCGTTTGCGGGAAAATTTCAGAGGGAAGAATAGCTGTTCTAGTAGACGGAACTCCAAATGCTCTTATAGTTCCGTATTTGTTTGTGGAATATTTTCAACATTTGGATGACTATTCAATGCACCCATATTTTTCAACTTTTACGAGGTGGCTTAAATATTTTGCATTTTTTCTTTCTACTCTTCTACCCGGGTTATATGTGGGAATAAGTACATTTAACCCCGAAATATTGCCGGGACCTATTTTTAATAAAATTGCTCTTGCGGTTGGAACAACTCCGTTTTCTTTGATGTTTGAAACTGTTTTAATTCATCTGATTTATGAAATAATGAGAGAAGCCGGACTTAGAATTCCACGTCCACTAGGACATGCTGTAAGTATAGTCGGTGCACTCGTAATAGGTGAAACGGCAGTTAGTTCCGGTCTTATAGGAGCACCTACTTTAATGGTCGTTGCTCTTACAGCAATTTCTTCTTACGTTATACCAAATTTGTACGAACCTATATCAATATTAAAGTTTATATTTATAATTACCGGAGGATTGCTGGGAATATGGGGAATTATGATAGTGTTTACCGCTGTCCTTATAAACATATGTTCTAAAAACACTTATGGTGTACCATTTACATCACCCATTTCTCCCTTTAATATTTTTGCAATGAGAGATGTTTTAGTGCGTAGTGGATGGAGCTTCCTTTCTAAAAAAAGTATAAAAATTCAAGATTTACCCGGTTCGGAGATTAAAAAATAAGGAGTACAGAAGGTAAAAGTTATGGAAAAAAGACCATCAATTTCCGTTGGACAAATTTTTTGTATGCTTTTTATAAGTCGTATGGTAGTAAGTATGACTTATGGCACATTGCTTATAGGTGATTCTGAAATATGGGATCATATTGTTTCCGCTCCTGTTTCATTTTTAATTACTTTTCTTCTACTAATACCTATTTATAAGTTGTTTTGTATGGATAAAAAGATGAATTTAATGGACAACGCTAGAGAGTTAATGGGAAGATGGGGATGGATTTTAATAGGATTTTATATTATTTACTATTTGATAATAAGTTTTCATACGTTGGCCATATTCAATAACTTTATTATAAATACTGTCAATCCTCCGATTTCACTTTCTTTGTTATCTATAATACTTTTATTTTCTGCGTGTTATGGAGCATATAAGGGAGTGGAAGCATTGGTCAGAACTGCGGGATTTATATTTATGGCAACTTTGCTTTCGATAGTATTTTTGAGTGCTTCTTTATTTTCGGGTGTAGAAGTTATAAATTTTACTCCTATTTTGTACAATGGATCAGAATCTTTTTTAGAAGGTCTAGAATATATGCTTTCTCAAAGTGCGTGTATTCCGGCACTTGCAGTACTGTTCCCGCTTGCTCAAGGTAATTACAAACGAGGTATAGTTTGGTGGAATACAGGAGTTCATGCTGTTTTCGTCGTAATTATAATCTTGATTACCGGTACTATGGGTGATTTTGCGTCTACACAATTGTTCCCGGTTTATACTGCGGCTGGAATAGGAAAATTTGGTTCTTTTAGACATCTTGATGTTGTTTATCTTGGAATATGGATGTCTGGGATATTTCTAAAGCTTTCACTATTTTTACTTCTTGCAGGAGAGGGTATTAAAAATATGGCAGGAGAGAAATACAGAAAAATTTCAATAATCGTTTTCAGTATATTAATGGCTATCTTTCCGATGTTTTACGAAAATTTTTCAATTCTGCGAGAACCTTTTGTTACAGGATTTTTATTAATATATTTACTCGTTTTGACAGTTATTGTACCGATTATACTTATAATTTTGAAAAAAATACCTTCTAAAAAGGAGAAAATTAGAATTGAAAATTAAAAAACTATTATTGATTTTTCTTACATTGACACTCCTAACACTAACGGCATGTAGCGAACAACAGCAGATACATCAAAAATTGATCGTTCAGGGAATAGCTATAGACTATTCAGACAAAAATTATGTAGTAACTGTTCAAGCGCTTGATTTTCAAAATCCTGCAGGAGAAGAAGAGCCTAATATAAAAACAATTAAAATCGAAGGAAGCTCATTGGTTCAAGCTTTGGAAAATATATCCAAACAAACCGACCTTCAGCCCGTATATTCTCAAAATTTAGTGGTCATAATAGGAGAAAAAGTTGCTGAAATGGGTATAGATAATTTTATGGATTTTTTTGTTAGACATTATGAAACCAGACCCAAAGTTAAAATTGGTATCACAAAAGGTAACGCTTCTGAAATTTTTAAATGTAAAGCCGGAGGCAAACCTATAAAATCTAAAAATATTCATGATTTAATTCCGGAAAATTTAAACTCCGACATACTTCATTTCGTTTCAAATTTAAAGAGTAATATATCGGATTCATACGCTGCATGGCTTGATGTTATGTCTCAATCGGAAGGGACAGATGTTTACCTTAAAGGAATAGTTGTATTCGAAAAAGATGTACTCAAAGAATATTTAGATGGAGATAAAGCCATGGGATTTATGCTTTTAAAAGGTGTTCCTGACTTTGGAGCATGTAGTGTACCGATAAATTCTTCTCAGGAAGTTACATGTTCTATTAATGAAATTTCTCCTAAGATAATAGCATCATTTGACGAAAATGGTCCAAAATTTGATGTTGATATGGAAGGAAGTATATCTGTTTTTGCGCTGGATAAAAAATTTGATGCTTATTTTGATGAAAGCATAAAATCTTTAATTCAGAAAAATTTTTCAGAAAAATTAACTAAACTATGCAGTGACGTAATAGATAAATGTATATCCATGCATATTGATGTTTTCGATTGGGGAAGAGTTTTAAAAAATTCTTGCCCGAAAGAATTTAAAAATGTGGAACCTCAGTGGAAAGAACAGATAGGAAAATCAATTTATAATATAATCTCTGATATAAACGTAACTATCACCGGAAAAGAAATTTTATAACTTTAATTTTTTAAATTAGTTTATCTTCTTCAAAAAGTTTGCTGTGAATTGTGTTTAATGCATTATGCGCATTTACAGATTCTATGATAATTGAAACACGATGGTTGTTGCATGCAACCATTTCTATATTTATTTCTGCTTCGTGTAGTGTTTCAAATACTATTGAGGCGATGTTTATATTAATATTTTCTTCAATATTTATGACAGAAATTTTAGATTTACTCTTTTCGTAATAAATTTGTTTTTTATCTGATAAAAATATTTTTAAAATTTCCAAAGTTTTATCTAGTTGATGCTCAAATACTGTAAATACCCAATTTCCTTTTTCGGAAGTACCTATTGGAGTTAAAAGTTCATCAATGTTGATATCAAAATTTTTTAATTCAGATATTATATCTTTTTTACCATTTTCAAAATCTTCGACATCGTTTACAATAATTTTCACTATATTGTTTAAAGACGCAATTCCAATTATGTCACGTTTGAACTTGCTATCTAAATTTTTTACTGTAGTTCCCGAATTGTTATTTGACATACTTGAGAGAACTTCTACTTCTACGTTATATTTTTTTGCTGTTGAAATGGAACGGTCATTTAAAACTTGAGCTCCATAGGTAGAAAGAGCAAACATTTCCTCGTAAGATACAGTTTTTAATTTTTTTGCACTAGGTACAATGCGTGGATCGGCAGTATATACTCCATCGACATCTGTATAAATTTTGCACATATCTGCATTTAAGGCAGCTGCAACCGCTACCGCGCTTGTATCTGATCCTCCGCGTCCAAGCGTTGTTATATCATTATTTTCGTCAATTCCTTGAAATCCGGCTATTATTACAATATTTTTCTTTTTTAATTCTTTTTTAATTCTATCCGTTGATATATGATTTATTTCCGCATTTCCGTGACAACAGGTTGTTTCAAACCCTGCTTGCCATCCTGACAGTGATATTGCAGGAAATCCCATCTTTAATATTGCCATTGCTAAAAGTGAAGCAGACATTTGTTCTCCGGAGGACAAAAAGGCGTCCATTTCTCTAAGTGGTGGGGTAGGGTTAATTTCAAAAGCACTTTTTAAAAGATTATCTGTTGTGTCTCCTTGAGCAGAAACTACTACAACTACGTTATTGTTTTTAGAGTACATATCAGTTATTTTTTTAGCAACATTAAACATATGGTGGGCGTCTGACACAGAACTTCCACCAAATTTTTGAACTATAAGGCTCATAAATCTAATCAGCCTCCTAAACTGAGTTTATAAAGATTAATATACTTGTAATTTATGCAAAATAGATGTCATATGCTAAAATCATTCTCATACTTTGTCAATCCTGAGAATCATACGTGGTTTGAGAATTTGAATCTTCTGAATTGTTCTGAGAATTTCTTTGATTAGTTTCTCCGGAAAAATTTTGAGATTCATTGTTCGATTCACCGGTATCGTTATCCAAAGAAGGCTGTTTTTTCTCTTGTATAGGTCTGTAATAATGACCATTGCAAGTTCCGGGCATGTTATTGCTTACATAATATCCAGTTGCGCCGCTGCACCCTGAGTTTGCTAGGCTTCCTGATGATCTACAATACGTTGCACTTACAACATCTTTATCGTATGTGTAATCTATATTTGGTTTGTTTTCAAGATACTTAGTCATTATATTTTTCCAAATTTTTATTGCAGAAGCAGTTTCGCGAATTCTCTTTGGATTGTCATAGCCTGTCCATATTCCTGCTACAGCATATGGGCTCATTCCTATAAACCAACTATCATAATCATCTGTTGTAGTACCTGTTTTTCCGATGATATTCCATCCGGGAATATTTGCAGAACGCCCTGTTCCTTCCGGACCAATGACGACATTTCTTAAGAGTCTATTCATTATTGTTGCTGTTGAGGAAGCAATAGCTTGAGTAGGTATATTTTCACGATTATCAAGTATTACTTTGTCATTTCTGTCTGTTACGTAAAAATATGTGTAAGGTCTGTTATATTTTCCGCCGTTTCCGTATATTTGAAATGCAGCTGTAATTTCTCTCGGTGTAACTCCGTAATGTGTTCCTCCTGTTGCGAGAGCGGAAAGCGATTTGGAATCATTGCCATCCAAACTGTTCATTTCGAGTTTCTTGGTTAAAAATTCATAGCTTTTAAAAGGAGTCAAAAGTTTAACCATTTGAGCTGCGGGAGCATTTGCCGATTTCTCGATTGCCCATTGAAGAGTAACTTTTCCTTTATAACTTTTGTACCAATTTTCGGGCCAATTTTTGATAGTGTTATTTCCTTCGCTGTCTATTTTTAACGGCTCATCGGGGATTAGGGAAGAGTAATTATATATTCCCAAATCTATGACGGGAGTATATGCAGCAAGAGGTTTTATTGTAGAACCAGGTTGTCTTTTTGCGACATTAGCTCTGTCATAGAGTAAATTTCCGGTTTTTTCTTTTCTTGAACCCAAAGTTGCCAGTATTCTTCCGTCAAAATCCATCATAGTGTATCCTAATTCCAAATTTTTGTCTTTTGGCATTATTTGAGGATCTTTAATTGTATTTTCGGCAATTTCCTGAGCTTTTGAATCCATAGCACAGTAAATTTTGAGTCCTTGAGTATAGATCATATCTTCTGCGGTAGATTTTCCTATACGATATTTATCACATAAATCGTTTACAACATCTCTTATCAATGTTTCGATATACCAATTTCTCACAGAAGAAGATTTTTGGTTTTTTTCATAATCAGAACCTTCACTGAATGTCATATTTGCCGATTCTTCCATAGCGGTTTCACATTCTTGCTCTGAAATTTTACCCTGCTCAATCATTTCTTTTAATACTGTTTCACGTCTTGTTTTGTTGTTTTCGGGATGATATATAGGATTATATGCTGTTGGATTTTGAGTAATCGCAGCTATAGCTGCACACTGGGCGAGGGAACAGTCTTGTATATTTTTGTTAAAATAGAGATTCGCGGCTGCCTGAACTCCTCTGCTTCCTCCTCCAAAATTTACTACATTCAAATATGACTCAAGTAT
>CAKUZC010000014.1 GCA_934718145.1 uncultured Eubacteriales bacterium
GGTGACCCGGACGAGAATCGAACTCGTGTTACCGCCGTGAAAGGGCGGTGTCTTAACCGCTTGACCACCGGGCCATATTCATGCAATTGGTAGCGGCAGATGGATTCGAACCATCGACACTCCGGGTATGAACCGAATGCTCTAGCCAACTGAGCTATGCCGCCATCGTCGCAACCTACAGAATACATAAATTTATGCATCCACAATGCTTAATCATTATACCACTAAATATTCTACATTGTCAAGAAAAATTAACAATAAATTTCTAAAATATTTTAAACAATATATATAAAAACTTATCCTAAAATTTCTCCTATTATCGTATTAGAAAGTAAAAAACCTTTTTTAGTAAGACAAATTCCGCCTTTATCAACATTTACCAATCCTGCACAAACGTACTTTTTTGCCCTTTGAAAGTATGCTTCAGGAATATCTGTACCAAATTTTTCTTTATATAAATTTGCATTAAGCCCGTCAGTTAATCTCAATCTAAGCATAGAATACTCTTCCAAAGAATCACAATTCCCTTCAAAACATATCTCGGGTTTAATTAAAAAATCTCTTAAAGAATTTTTATAATAAAATCTTTTTCCCTCAAACAGTGAATGAGCCGAAGGACCTATACCTATATATTCTTCCAAATTCCAATATTTTAAGTTATGTCTGCTCTCAAATCCCGGTATTGAAAAATTTGAAATTTCATACTGACAATACCCATTATGTTCAAGATATTTCACAGTATATTCATAAATATCCGCACTTTCATCATCGTTCGGTAAACTTAATTTTTCGCGGTTGGCATAAAATTTAGTCCCTTTTTCAATTTTAAGAAGATATGCGGAAATATGTTTTATTTCGTTCATTTTACAAAAATTTATAAACTTCTCAATACTATCGATAGTTTGCATCGGAATGCCTAGCATCAAATCTAAAGAAATATTGTCAATATTTGCTTTTCGCAAGGAATTTAAAGTCATAACTATATCATTCTTTTTGTGACGTCTACCTAACTTTTTCAATTCTTCGTCACATACAGACTGAGCTCCCAAAGAGACACGATTTAATCCAAAATTTTTAAGTTCTTGAAAATCAACAAAAGCGTAGTCGGCAGGATTGACTTCCATTGTTATTTCAGGATTTAAAACATTAAAATTTTCATGTATACACTCAATTATTCTGCCAATTACATTGCAACTGAGCAAACTGGGAGTTCCGCCTCCAAAATAAATCGTATTCACAATTTTATCTGATTTTTTGCCCCACTTTTCAATTTCTTTACATACTGAATTTGTGTAAGATTCAAAATTTTCCGGAATAACAGAATAAAAATCGCAGTATGGACATTTTGAAATACAAAAAGGTACGTGAATATAAATTCCTAAACTATTATCATACATAAACACGTACCTCATCTTTCATTAAAATTTAGTCTTCATCAAGTTTCAAGACAGACATAAATGCATCTTGCGGAATTTCTACACTACCAAGCTGACGCATTCTCTTTTTTCCTTCTTTTTGCTTTTCAAGCAATTTCTTTTTACGAGTTATATCTCCTCCGTAGCATTTGGACAAAACATCTTTACGCATTGCTTTAACAGTCTCACGTGCAATTATCTTTCCTCCTATTGCTGCTTGAATGGGGATTTCAAACAACTGACGAGGAATTTTATCTTTTAATTTTTCAGCCATTTTTCTGGCTCTTTGATATGCTTTATCACGATGAATTATAAACGATAAAGCATCTACAACGTCCCCGTTTAACATAATATCTAATTTAACAAGGTCGGAATCTTCGTAACCTGCCAATTCATAATCAAAAGAAGCATATCCTTTAGTTTTAGATTTAAGAACATCAAAAAAATCATAAACAATTTCGTTAAGCGGAAGTTTATAATGAATGTCTACTCTTTCAGTATCTATATATTTCATGCCTACATAAATACCTCGTCTATCTTGACAAAGCTCCATAATCGCACCTATATAACTTGACGGTGCATAGATATGTGCATCAGTTATAGGTTCTTGGGAAGATTTAATATTCGCAGGAGAAGGATAATTTGTAGGATTGTCCACAAACACAGTAGTACCATCTGTCAAATTAATTTTATAAACAACACTGGGAGCGGTTGTAATAAGATCGAGATTATATTCTCGTTCTAAACGTTCTTGTATAATTTCCATATGAAGCAAACCTAGAAATCCACATCTAAAACCAAATCCAAGAGCTGTAGACGTTTCAGGTTCATAAGAAAGAGAAGCATCGCTGAGTTTTAATTTTTCAAGAGCATCTTTTAAATCACCATATTTAGAACCATCAAGAGGGTATACTCCACAAAACACCATAGGACTCACGTCACGATATCCCGGCAAGGGCTCTTTGGACGGATTGTTTTTAAGAGTTATTGTATCTCCTACTTTAGCCATACTCACCGTCTTGATAGATGCCGCAATGTAGCCAACTTCACCCGCAGTCAGAGAACCTGAAGGCTCTAAATTGGTCGCTTTTGACATACCGCATTCTGTAACGGTAAAGCTTTGGCCGTTAGCCATAAACTTTATGACATCCCCTGTTTTAACCGCTCCATCCATAATACGTACATATACGACAACCCCTTTATATGCATCGTAATATGAATCAAAAATAAGAGCTTTCAAAGGTGCATTTTCATCACCTTTCGGAGCAGGAACATTTTTCACTATGCTTTCCAGAACATCTTTAATATTAACACCTGTTTTTGCCGAAACTCTCGGAGCATCTTCAGCTGGTATTCCAATGATATCTTCTATTTCACGACATACTCGTTCCGGTTCAGCACTGGGTAAGTCAATTTTATTTATTACGGGTATAATTTCAAGTCCTGCATCTAGTGCAAGATAAGTATTAGCTAAAGTCTGTGCTTCTATGCCTTGAGAGGCATCTACCACCAAAACCGCTCCTTCGCAAGCAGCCAAAGATCTTGATACTTCATAATTAAAATCAACATGACCCGGTGTATCTATCAAATTAAAAAGATATTCTTTTCCATCATCTGCATTATAATACAGACTCACAGCATGAGAATTTATCGTAATTCCACGTTCTCTTTCCAAATCCATATTATCGAGTAACTGATTTTCCATCTCGCGGGAAGAGACAGAATCGGTAAGTTCCAAAATTCTGTCGGCAAGTGTTGATTTTCCATGGTCAATATGAGCTATTATACTAAAATTTCTTATATTTTCCTTAAGCATGATACACACATCCTTTTTACTCTTATTATTGTCTAAAACTGTTTGGAAATTTTTCTGAGTATATCTATTTTTTTACTATTTTCTTGCGATGGAGTTATATTATACATCTTTAAGTAATCATCTATTACAGATAAAATTTTTCTGGAAAAATATATTTTATCTTCTTCATCAGATAGATCTTCGGTGATCCTTATAAATACACCGCTTAAAATGTTATTCAAAAGCCATTCATCATTGTCCTCAAAATCAAAACGCCAACGATTATCTATTAGCTCTTTAGAAACAGGAACAACGTTTTCAAGAATTTTCTTTGCACTTGATGTAGTTAAAGCAGATTCGGGACGATTTTGTCTGTAACAGTAAAAAATATTATCATCGTGCGCAACTTTACGAACTCCGGAAAAAGCTATGCAATTAAAAAGCCAATCTTCACCTCTTGAAATGCCTTCTTTGAAAAATATATTATTTTCAATTAAAAAAGACTTTCTCCAAATTTTATTCCAAACTGAGGACATTTCTATTCTCAGAGAATAATACGGATTTTGAAATTTTTCACAACTGATTTTTCTTATTTTTGATTCATCATATTCAAAAGAACTCAAATTTACCTCATCGCCGTCTGCAAAACACATATTTCCCAAACATGCAACTTGAACATCATTAACTTCAGCACAGTTATAAGCTTTTTCATAAGCGTACGAGGGAACAATATCATCTGAATCAACGAACATTATATACTTACCTCTGGCAATTTTAATACCATTATTTCTAGCAATACTCACTCCAGAATTTTTTTGATCAAATATTCGAATTCTTTTGTCTTTTTTAGCGTGTTCTTTAAGTATCGCCAAAGAATTATCTTTAGAACCATCATTCACACATATTATTTCAATTTCTTTAAGAGTTTGGTTTTCTATACTTTCTAAACACTCATCCAAATACTTTTCCGTGTTATATACCGGAATTACAATGGAAATTTTAGGCCTGTACTTGGCTGAATATGCCGACACACACGCGACTGAAATCAAAGTTAAAAGTCCCGAAAAACAAATTATCCATTTTCTAAAAAAGGATTTTTTGGTGTTAATTTTCATAAACTATTCCTCTGCCACTTTTCTTAAATCTTCTATTTGATTTTTTACCCATTGAGGAATTTTCGGATTGTTTTTTTGTATGTATTCATCTAGCATGGTAACAAGTTTAGAAGCATAGTATTTTTTCTCATCGAGATCCGGAATATCCTTCGTTATATGGGAATAATTTAAATCCATAATTTTAGCAAAAACCCATTCATCAGCTTGATCAAAATTGAAAATAGATATGTTATCTAATAATTCTTTGGTAACAATCATCGTGCTTCCTAAAACTCTTTTGACATTAAATACTGTAGCAGCCGAATTTGGACGGCATGCCCTATAACAATAAAAAATATTATCGTCTTGAACTATTTCAGTAACTCGAGGAAATGCCATGAAATTGAAAAGGGCATCTTCGTAATTTGTAACTCCTTCTTTGAAAGTAATATTATATTTCATTAAAAATGAACGCTTAAAAAGCTTAGTTACAACATATCCACTATTTTCAAGCATATAGTAAAAGGGGTTTTGATTTTCCTGCCTTGAACAAACTTTAACTTTTGAAGGGTCATATTTAAAACTGTTTATATCCACAGTTTCCTTTCCTTCTACAAATGTCATCATTTTGAGCGCTACCACGTCTACTTTATAACGAATGGCATCTTCATATGCTTTTTCATAAGCGTACGGAGGAATCAAATCATCAGAATCGCAAAAAATAACAAAATCACCTTTGGAAGCTTTAAGTCCATTATTTCTGGCTGCACATACACCGGCATTCTTTTGATCTATAATCTTTATACGAGAATCCTTTTTAGCGTGATTTTGAAGTATTTCTAAAGAATTATCTTTTGAACCGTCATTTACACATATTACCTCCATCTCTTTAAGCGTTTGATTTTCTAAACTTTCAAGGCATTCATCAAGATATTTTTCAGTATTGTAAACAGGTACAATAACGGAAACTTTTACATCGGACTGAGAAGAATCTACGGCTTCTCCGTATGACACCAAATATGGAGAACACAGCATTATTGCCACTATAGAAAGCAAAAAACCACATACTATAAATTTACCTTTAATATTTTTCATACATATGCCACCTTTTATAACCGTTCTTTATATTTAACTTAAACAAAATCAGTAAATTATACTTTAATAAAATTGCTTAAACTAACACAAATACTGAATTATATACGCTCCTATCCTCATACTTTAAGCCATTATAATCCAGTATTAAGTATTTAATTCAATTAAACATCTTTCATGGAAAGATTTATTCTTCCTTTACTATCTATTTCAGTAATTCTCACTTTTACCTCTTGACCCACTGACAAAACATCACTGACTTTATTAATTCGTCTATTACCAATTTGCGAAATATGACACAATCCTTCTTTTCCTGGAGAAAATTCTACAAAAGCTCCAAAATCCATAATTCTCACTACTTTTCCAACATAAACCGCTCCAACTTCCGGTTCGGTAACTATACTCCTAACCGCTGCAAGAGCTTTTCGGCATTTGTCAATGTCTACACCCATAATAAATATTTTTCCGTCTTCTTCAATGTCCATTTTAACATCAAATTCTGAACAAAGTTTTTGAACGACTTTTCCTCCTGCACCTATTACGTCGCGGATTTTATCAACTGCAACAGTTGTAGCTAAAACCTTTGGTGCAAATTTAGAAAGTTCATCACGAGGTTTTGCTATCGCCTTACCCATCACTTCATCCAAAATGTAATTTCTTGCCTTATGTGTTTTAAAAAGTGCTTCTTTTACTATCTCTTTTGTAAGCCCACGTATTTTAAGATCCATCTGAATAGCTGTAATACCCTTATGTGTGCCTGCAACTTTAAAGTCCATATCTCCGAAGAAGTCTTCAAGCCCCTGTATATCCACCATGGTCATCCAACGTTCACCTTCTGTTATCAAGCCGCAAGAAATACCGGCAACAGGTGCTTTTATTGGAACTCCTCCGTCCATAAGAGCCAATGTAGAACCGCACACTGAAGCTTGAGACGTAGAGCCATTAGAAGAAAGTACTTCTGAAACAAGACGTATTGCATAGGGAAATTCTTCAGCTGAAGGGATCACAGGAACAAGTGCTTTTTCCGCAAGAGCTCCATGACCGATTTCACGTCTTCCCGGACCTCTGCTGGGTCTTGTCTCTCCAACAGAATATGATGGAAAATTATAGTGGTGCATGTATCTTTTGGACTCTTGAGAATCTATACCGTCCAAAGTTTGTCCTTCACTGATTGGACCTAAAGTCAAAACAGTTAAAACTTGAGTTTGTCCTCTTGTAAACAAACCCGAACCATGAACCTTAGGCAATATTTTTACCTCAGCATCCAATGGCCTCATTTCATCCATTCCACGTCCATCTACACGTTTTTGCTCATCAATAAGCCAACGTCTGACAATATTTTTCTGAATTTTATAAAGACATTCATCAAGTTTTTTCTCCTCATTCGGATATAAACTTTCAAAACGATCATGAACTTTTTTATATATGGGTGTCAAACGTTCTTCTCGTACTGTCTTATCTGGAGTGTAAAGAGCAAATTTCAGATCTTCTTCGACGTAATCTCTAATCTGATTAATCTTTTCATCTGAAACTTCATTGGCACCGGCTTCTATCATAGATATAAGCTCTTTGGTTGAAGCAACCGTCAAAAAAAGATCAGATTTTTCGCGTTGTTCCAACGTTGGGTTTATAACTATTTCATCTTCAACCAAACCTACAAATACTCCACCAATAGGTCCATTCCAAGGTATATCAGAAATGCTTAGAGCAATTGAAGTTCCTATCATAGCAGTAATTTCAGGAGAACAATCCTCATCTACAGACATAACGGTACATACTACCGAAACATCATTTCTCATATCTTTTGGGAAAAGAGGTCTTATAGGTCTGTCAATAACTCTGGAAGCTAATATAGCTTTTTCGGAAGGCTTTCCCTCTCTCTTTGAAAATGAGCCGGGTATTTTTCCTACTGAATACAATCTTTCTTCAAAATCAACTGAAAGCGGAAAAAAATCTATTCCTTCCCTAGGTTTTTCAGATGCAGTAACTGCCACATGCACAGCTGTATCGCCATATCTTATAAGACACGACCCATTTGCAAGTTGAGCAAGTTTACCTGTTTCAACAACTAAATCTCTTCCTGCAAGTTTAGTTTTAAATACTTTGTAATTTTCAAACATTAAATTCCTCCAAAAAATCATAAAAATACAAATAAAATAATTAGATATTAATTATATAACATTTGATAAAAAATAAAAATATTAAATTTCCCCGAAAAACAACAACTATATTCAAAAAACATGTAATTAAAAGCTTTACAAAATCACAAAACTATTGCGATTTTAAATTTATTTGAATTAAATATAACCGAATGGTCTTTCGAAATAATTTACATATTTTCTTTTGAATAAAATACAAAAATGCAGACAACCAAAAAGTTATCTGCAAACAATAAAACCCTAAAATTATTTACGAATTCCAAGCTTCTCAATAATAGCTCTGTATCTGTCTATTTCTTTCTTGACAAGATAATTGAGTAAACTTCTTCTCTTTCCTACCATAATAAGAAGTCCTCTTCTTGAATGGTGATCTTTTTTGTGAGTTTTTAAATGTTCTGTAAGATCGTTTATTCTCTTTGTTAAAAGAGCTATTTGAACTTCTGGAGAACCTGTATCACCTTCGCCTTTTCCGAATTTTGCAATAATTTCATTTTTTTCTGATTTTGTTAACATATCTTTATCTACACCTCTCTAAAATTTACCCATAACGCAAAAATTGCGACATTCTCAGATTTTATTCCAAAAATGGGGGTAGTTAGAACTAGATTATACACTAAATCAAATAAATTGTAAATACAAAATTTAGCCTTAACTAAGCCAATTTGCAACTTTGTCTTCTACAGAGTCACATGTCCTCATTCCTTTGGAAATTAATCCTTCTCCGTCTTTTGAAAAGCCGCCTTTTTTATAAATTTTATACCCTATTCTAACTGCTTCTACACATACAAAGGCCAGTAAAATCTTTTCTAAAATCCTTCCTATAGAAAAGCCGCCTCCAGCAACGCATTCCATATCGTCATCGCTTATTTTTTCGATTCCTTGAACCGGTTTTCCGAATACTCTCAAAACTTGTTCGGAAAGTTTGGGACTGTTCAATGAAGAACCTATCTCATTGGATTTAAATAATTCTTCAGTTTTTTTAGATACCATCTGTTCAATCATGATAATTAACCATATAACCTTTCTAAAAATAATTTATATAATTCAACTACATATTTATTAAATTTTAATTTCAATAAATACAGAATCATATAGTTACATTTTATCATATTTTTAACATTTAGTAAATATCAAAATAACTTATTTTCCTACAATCCAATTAACAACCTTATCCTCTGCGACTAATAAAGCATTTTTCCCCTTAGAAGTACAATCTAATATTTTTTCGTTGACTCCTCCTCGTTGAATAACTTTTTTAGAAATTCTAACTCCTTCGGTAATAACCGCACACATAAATACAAGCTCTAAAGCTTTACGTACAATCGACCTTCCACCGGCAATTTCATCAAGTTCCTCATCAGTAACTTCTTCAGTATTTTGTATTCTTTCATTAACTGAACTTAATGCTTCCATTATTACTTTGGCTTTATCAAGAGAAATCTCTATCCCTTCACTACTGAAAATATCCCGAACTTCATTTAAATCTACAGCATCGTTTAACTTAGCTATAAAATTCTCATCTTTAAGAACTCCGATAACTTTTTCATTTCGCGATAAAGAAATTTCATCTTTTTCCATTATAGCAACACTTCCTTAAATAATTTATTATAAAAAATGCACAGCTCAAAACAAAAACAACAAAATACTTAAATTTCAATAAGCTACATTTCGAAAAACATTATATCATTATCATATAAATTACGTCAATAGTTAAAAAATTTTTTCATAAAACCTAAGTAAACTTTTAATACTATAAAATATTTAATGTTAAAGTCATTTTTTTCTACCAGATATATATTTTTTTGATGTCGAAATTGGAATCTCAATGCGATATTCTCTAAGAGTAATAAGATTATAAAACATATTAAACTTCTTATTCACAGATATTTTTACGACAATAAAATTTAATTTTTACTTTAATCTAAATTTATCAATTTTTAAACTCTTCGTTTTTATAAAAAAATAAAAAATTACAATTAAATTAGTATACTTGACCTATCTTTATTAAATAAAATTTACTATAAATAAATTTATATAACATATTTTGAGAATTTTTACAAAATATACCATTAAAATCAAATAAAAAAGTCCACACCGCAAACAAAACGTCTACGATATGAACACAATAAAACAATTAAGTAAAATAAGCTTACATAAGCTCTATAAAAGCCATTTCCGCACCATCACCGCGTCTGGGTCCAATTTTGGTTATTCTGGTATAACCACCATTTCTATCAGCGTATTTAGGAGCAATCTTCTCAAAAAGATTTCTGGAAACTTCTTTTTTCGTTATAAAAGACATAACCATACGTTTACGACTGAGTTCATTAACTTTTGCTGTTGTTATCATTTTTTCTGCAAGAGAACGAACTTCTTTTGCTCTTGTAACGGTTGTCTCTATTTTTCCATTTTCAAGTAAAAATGTAACAAGCCCTCTAAGCATTGCAAGTCTATGAGCTGTTGCCCTGCCGAGTTTCCTCTTACCTGACATATATTTTTACCTCCCTCAAAATCTATTCTACCGGGCTACTCAAATCAAGGCCCATGGAATGTAATTTCTCTATAACTTCATCCAACGATTTACGTCCGAGATTTCTGACCTTCATCATTTCCTCTTCAGTTCTGCTTGTAAGGTCATGAACAGTATTAATTCCTGCCCTCTTTAAACAGTTATACGACCTAACGGAAAGTTCCAATTCATCTATTGTAACGTCCAAATTTCTGGTAATCTTCTTATCAGATTTTTCTACCATCAAATTTGTCCTCTTTGCAACTTCAGAAAGACTCATAAACAAATTCAAATGCTCAATGAGTATCTTGGAAGCTAAAGAAACTGCTTCTTCGGCAGTAACTACTCCATTTGTCCAAACTTCAAGCGAAAGTTTATCGAAGTCCGTAATCTGACCTACACGAGTATTTTCAACTGCATAGTTCACCTTTAAAACAGGTGTATAGATTGAATCAACCGGTAAAACACCAATCTCGTTGTTTGCACCGTCAGCTTTATGACGTTCCGCCGAAACATAGCCTCTTCCCTTATCCAAGGTAATATCCATACGAAGTTTTGCACCGTCTCCAAGCGTGGCAATGTGCTGATTACCGTTTATGATTTCAACATCACTGTCATGAATTATCATCCCAGCTGTAACTTCACACGGACCTTTGGCATCAATTTCTACTGTCTTTTCTTCATCACAATTGAGTTTTGCAAGAATATTTTTAACATTTAAAACTATCTCAGTTACATCTTCTTTAACGCCTTCAATAGTTGAAAACTCATGCATTACCCCGTCAATTTTGATGCTATTGGGAGCCACTCCCGGGAGAGATGAGAGTAATATTCTTCTCAAACTATTCCCTAAAGTGTTACCAAAGCCTCTTTCAAGAGGTTCTACAACAAACTTACCGTAAGTCTTATCCTCGGAAACTTCTTGCAAACTAATCCGAGGTTTTTCTATCTCAATCATCAAATCCTCCTCAACATTTTAAAAACCGGAGTTTCCCCCATTAATGCCCAATATCGCAGATATAAAATCAAACAATATTATTTGGAGTACAATTCAACGATTAATGTTTCTTCAACTTCAAGATCAATATCCTCTCTTGAAGGAAATGCTATCTTCTTAGCTTCAAATTTTTCATTATTAACTTCAAGCCACTTCGGAACCGGTCTAGAACCATTTGTTTCCATTATAGACTTAAATTTAACACTGTTGCGAGAACCTTCTTTGATACTCAAAACATCTCCCACTTTTACAAAGTAAGAAGGAATATCAACTCTTTGTCCATTTACACAAAAATGTCCGTGGACAACCAACAATCTCGCTTCTGCTCTGGAGCTTGCCCAACCTAAACGATAAACAACATTATCAAGACGAGATTCCAAAATTGCAAGTAGGTTTTCACCCTTCTTACCTTCCTTCATCTTGGTTGCCGTTACAAAATAATCTGCAAATTGATGTTCCAAAACTCCATAGTAACGTCTTGCTCTTTGTTTAGCTCTCAATTGCATTCCATATTCTGAAACTTTCTTACGTCCTTGACCATGTTGACCGGGTGCGTAAGAACGACGTGCAAATGCACATTTACCGGTATAGCATCTTTCTCCCTTTAAAAATAACTTTTGTCCTTCTCTGCGGCAAAGTCTGCACACAGCTCCTGTATATCTTGCCATATTATTATATTACACCTCCTAAACTTACTATTTATTAAACGCGTCTTCTTTTTGGCGGACGACATCCGTTGTGAGGGATCGGAGTTACATCCTTAATCATAGTTACCTCAAGTCCTGTTGCCTGAAGTGCACGAATTGCAGCTTCACGTCCTGACCCCGGACCCTTTACGTATACTTCAACTGTTCTCATACCGTGTTCCATTGCTACCTTTGCAGCAGCTTCAGAAGCAGACTGAGCAGCAAAAGGAGTTGATTTTTTAGAACCTCTAAAACCAAGTCCTCCGGCGCTAGCCCATGAAATGCTGTTACCATTTAAATCTGATATTGTAACGATTGTGTTATTAAACGTAGACTGTATATGCGCTGCCCCGCACTCAATATTTTTTTTGTCGCGACGCCTGCGAATTACAGCACCTTTGGCTCTATTTTGAGCTGCCATTTAAACTATTCCTCCTTCAACTTAACCCTTTTTATTTGCCATAGTTTTTCTTGGACCTTTTCTCGTTCTTGCATTCGTCTTTGATCTTTGTCCACGAACAGGTAATCCTTTTCTATGACGAATTCCGCGATAACATCCAATTTCAATTAATCTTTTTATATTGAAAGCTATCTCGCTTCTGAGGTCACCTTCAACTTTATAATTTTTTTCAATGCAATTTCTTAGTTTTGCAACATCATCCTCAGTTAAATCTCTAACTCTTGTATCGGGATTTACCTGTGTTTCAGCAATTATTTTACCTGCTGTAGTTCTTCCTATGCCAAATATATAAGTAAGACCAATTTCAATTCGTTTATCTCTCGGCAAATCTACGCCTGATATACGGGCCATTCTTTAACCCACCTCCAAAAAATACTTTTTTACTATCCTTGTCTTTGTTTATGCTTTCCATTCTCGCATATTACACATACTCTGCCTTTTCTTTTAATTATCTTGCACTTATCACATATTACCTTGACAGAAGGTCTGACTTTCATTACTATTCTCCTCTCCACTCGATTCCGATTTCATCGCATCTAAAGATGTATTTACAGGTGTATTTACAGGTGTATCTGCAAATGTATTCACAGATATCTTTTCGGAATCTTTACTATTTTTACCACGCCATGTAATTCTGCCTTTTGTTAGATCATAAATAGAAACATCTACCTTAACATTATCTCCAGGCAAAATTTTGATATAATTCATTCTCAGTTTACCTGATATATGAGCCAATATCACTTTACCGTTAGAAAGTTCTACCTTAAACATAGTGTTTGGAAGGGCTTCCAAAACTTTACCTTCAAGCTCTACGCAATCATCTTTTGACATACTCACGGAGCCGCATACTTCCAATAAAAACTGAAAGAATCGGTTTGCTCACTCCACCACCTCTGCTTTAATCTATCATTGCATACAGTTTACCGGATTTTTCCATAAAAGGCCGTAATAATCTTCTTATGGATTTATTCGTTTTTAAATCATCTTCATTCAAGATTGTGTTAGTAATCTTAATATGAATCAATTTCTTTTTCTTTAATCTCTCCAATGGGCGATATTTCCCATCACAAACTTTAGCATATTCATCATCAAAGTCAATTATAACTTGAAAATCTCCTTTGTCATGACCAGCTAAAGAATAAACAACTGTACCCTTTTTCAGTTCCATTTTTTACTTTCCTTTAATCCGGATTAGTTATTATAATGGGGCCATCGGACGTCACAGCTATCGTATGTTCAAAATGAGCTGACAGCTTACCATCCACAGTCAATACAGTCCAACCATCGTCCAAAATGGAAACTTCCCCGGACCCTTCATTAACCATTGGTTCTATCGCAAGAGTCATTCCCTGAACAAGACGAGGACCATGACCTGCACGACCGTAATTCGGAACTGACGGATCTTCATGTAACTGCGCGCCTACTCCATGACCCACAAAATCGCGAATTACCGAGTAACCGCGTGCTTTGACATACCCTTCAACGGCGCAACCTATATCTCCGATTCTGGCTCCAACTTTCGCAGCCTTAATTCCTTCGTAAAGACTTTCTTTAGTGGAGTCGAGCAAACGTTTCGCATTCTCGCTGATATCCCCACACGGAAAAGTATAAGCATTATCAGTATGATATCCTTTAAATTTTGAACAAATATCTATGCTGACTATATCACCGTTTTTTATGATCTGTTTTCTGTTCGGTATGCCGTGGATGACCTGATTATTGACTGAAATACAGCAAATTTTCGGAAATCCATTGTAACCCAGAGAGGAAGAAGTGGCTCCCTGAGAATTAAGATATTTACGAACCACTTCATCTATTTCTTCGGTAGTGACACCAGGTTCAACGGCCTCTCCTGCAAATTTAAGAGCTCTTGCAGAAATTTTTCCCGATTCTTTCATTAAATCTATTTCATGAGACGTCTTTAAAATAATCATTTTTATGCCCCTAATACTTTATTAATGTCCTCGGCAATTTTCTCAAGAGATTGTGCTCCATCTATTACAACTCTTTTTCCTTGTTTATCGTAGTAATCTTTCAAAACATGAGTTTGGTCATAATAAACTTTGAGACGCTCTTTTACTGTTTCCAATTTGTCATCCGCACGTTGAATAAGGTCGCCTGAGCAAACATCACATATACCGTCTTTTTTCGGTAAAACATTCAAATCAATATTATATGTTTTTCCACATTTGCTGCAAATACGACGCCCTACCATTCTCTTGTAGATAATTTCGTCGTCGACTTCAATGTCTATAACTTTATCAATATCTATCCCTGAATGATCAAGAGCCTCGGCCTGTTTTACGGTTCTTGGAAAACCATCAAGAATAAATCCGGATTTACAATCATCCTTTGAAATTCTCTCTCTGACCATCTCAATTACCGCTTCGTCGGGAACAAGATGTCCCTTTTCAATATAGGACTTCAATTTTTCCCCCATTTCAGAGCCGCTTTTCAACGTTTGTCTTATAATATCTCCGGTCGAAATGGTGGGGATTTTAAAATGTTCGGATACATATGCGGCCTGTGTACCTTTTCCGGCACCCGGCGCTCCCAAAAAAATTATTTTCATTTTATAATCTCCTTTTAAAACTTAACCATCTCAGGTGAAAATTTAGTCTAAAAATCCCTTATAATGTCTCATCATAAGTTGAGATTCCATCTGTTTTACAGTCTCAAGAGCAACACCGACCATAATTATGATTGATGTACCTCCCATAGACAAATTATTCATTCCGGTACCTGCCGAAAAACCAATCGGCAAAAGTGCAACGAATGCAAGGAACAAAGCTCCAAGAAATGTCACCTTTGAAAGTACCTTGGCAAAATAATCTGATGTAGGT
>CAKUZC010000015.1 GCA_934718145.1 uncultured Eubacteriales bacterium
CTGAATCTCTGTTTTTCCAATTTTCTTTCACTTTTACCCATAATTTAAGATTTATTTTTCTCATGAGCATTTCTTCTAAATCCTTACGAGCCAACATTCCTATATTTTTTAACATGCTTCCGTTTTTTCCTATTATTATTCCCTTATGATTTTCACGTTCGCAATATATAGTGGCATGAATGTCAGTAATTTCGTTATCTCTTTCATGAAAATATTCCACACAAACAGCAGAACCGTGAGGAAGCTCCTTATCTAAAAGACAAAGCATTTTTTCTCTTATTATTTCAGAAACCAACATTCTTTCAGTCTGATCTGTTATATCATCTTCATCAAAAAAGAACACAGACGGTTTTGCAAGTTTATCTAGTTCATTCAATAGTTCTTCTCTTCCGCTATGTGTTTTTGCCGAAATAGGAACTACAGCGAAATAATCAAATTCGTCCGTATAAATTTTTATCTGATCCATAATTACAGATTTATTTTTGAGTAAATCTATTTTATTTATCACAAGTAATACAGGTATACCCATTTTTTTGAATTTATTTATAAGTTCTAAATCTCGATTGCATATTCTTTTACCGGCCTCTACAGCGTGTATACAAGCTTCGCATCCTGAAAAAGAGTTATTTATTTCAGAAACCATATAATTTCCCAATTTATTTCGAGGATTAAGTAAACCGGGTGTATCAGTGAAAATTAATTGTGTATTATTTTGAGTAAGTATACCTATTATTTTATTGCGAGTAGTTTGGGGTTTAGGAGAAACTATCGAAATTTTGGAATCTACTATCATATTTAGCATTGATGATTTTCCTACGTTAGGTTTCCCTACTATAGATATAAAAAGTGATTTGGTCTTATCGGTATTTTTCATTAACTTTCTCCGTTTAATTTATTTTTTAATATCTTTTTTAAAATGCTCAATGTCTTATTCAAATAATTCTTAATTTCCGTAGGCCCCCAAAAAATATAAAAGTAACTTATCACTAAAAAACAAAACAAACCTAAAAATGATATAGGGTAAGAAATAAAGAAATTAAACATTTTCATATATGAATTAGCATCGCTAAACAAGATTACACCTACTACAACCGAAAATCCGGCCGCAATCAATACAGCACCCGCCGCCATATCTTTAGCTGCTTTTGCGATAGAATTGTAATCTTTGGCAAAAATGTCAACAACACATTCTATAGAACTATTAATCATCTCAGAAATCATAACGGAAGCCATGGTTAAGAACAGCAATACATATTTTTCAGAGTTTAGATTAAAAAAAAGAGATAAAATAAATACACACAACGAAGCGACAACATGAATCCTCATATGCCGCTCATTTTTTAATGTATAAATTATCCCTTTTAAAGCAAATTTGAAACTTCTAAAAAATTTCATAAACTAATTATTCATCCAAGACATAAGAAACAGCATTTGAAAATCCGAGTAAATCTAAAACTCTTTCTTCACGCTCTCTCATATGCATCTTTTCTATGCCGCCCTTTTCATGATCATAACCAAGTAAATGCAACAGCCCATGTGCAACCAAATAAGCAATTTCTCTTCTCATAGTATGTCCGTAAATCTTGCATTGTTCCATGACTTTTTCCATCGAAATAACTATATCTCCAAGAATTTGAGCATTAGTTTCAGGGTCTATCTCATATTTTCCGCCCTCTCCCATCGGGAAAGACAAAACATCTGTAGGTACGTCTTTATCTCTATATTGTTTATTAAGACTCTGTATGTAAGAATTATCAACCATTGTTACGCTTACTTCAGCTGAACCTTGAAATTTCTCAAGTTTCAAAACTGCGTTACAACATCTTCTTATCAACATACGAATACCTGTAGGTATCTTTACCTCTTTTTGCCTATTGACTATTATTACTCTCGTTTTGTCTACGACCATAAATTCCATCCTTCCTAAAAGTAAAGAAAACTAAAGTTATTAAAAAATCATTATCCTCTGTTTATAATTCATCTTAAAATATGGAAGACAAATTCTGTCAAATAATTCGAATAATTTAATCATACATTTCAGTTAAGTTTTGGCACCGTTAAAACAACTCGACTTTTTAATTTTTTTGATATTGTTTTACTTATAAAATACCAATTCATTTAATATTTGCTTAAACATTTCCAAATTACTTTACAAATATTAATTATAAGATATTTTTAACGTTCTGTCAAATGTTTTAGGGACAAAAACAAAGGATATGATTACCATAAAATTAGGATAATATTACCAATTTAGATTATCCCAATTCAATTTTTTCCCTTTTACCTATATTTTCTATACATAAAAAATTAGCATTATATATATATTCTCCATTTTCTTCAAGCTCTTCTTCACTTTTTTCCAATATTTGTACATTGTCTTTTATTTCATTAAATTCTTCCATAATTTCCTTCTTTGCTTCCTCAGAAGTTATGAGTTTTTCAACACACTCTTGCTCATACCATTTTTCAGAACATATGCTCAACGGAGTTTTTAATCCGAAAAAACTAATTACATCAGAAGAATTTTCACATCTATATGTGTCATCTACTTTTTTCCACGACCATATGGGAATTTCATTTTCAAAAATTTTTAACTTATATTTCTTTACAATTTTACCTGTGTCTTCAGCTTTTACTACATTTAACTTAATTTTTTTATTGATAGAACGCTTAGTTTTGGCAAAAACATTGCAATCCGCATCTACCAAACTGCTTTTAAAATCCGGCCCTTCAACAACACCGCTGACCAACAGCTGACCTTTAGTAACAACATCTCCCGCACTGACCATAGGAGTGCCTTTATAAGTTTCAAGTCTTTCTATTTGACCGTCTTTCAATGCTACTATATTGCAAGGTTCAGATTCACTCAAAATTTCAGGAGAAGACACTTTTTCTTTTATTACTATATTTGCACAACTTCCTTCAATATTAACGGACATCCAAGCTATATTTTCCAAATCTGACATAATCATATGTTCAGCATATGAAGTGTCTATATTTTTTTTTATTCCGCCCGGATAAATTCCGCATTTTTTTGCCGAATTGACTATCTGTTCTGTAGAAATTTCATTGTTCCCGGAAATATCAACATTCCAAATATACAACGAGCTTAACCATAGTATGAAAGAAAAAATTCCGGCACCTATTAAAATACCCCATCTTTTTCTATACCTAAATTTAACAAAAGGAAATCCAAAATTTTTTATTATTTTAACTTCACAATTACATTTTTTAGCAATATTTTTAAAATTTTCATACTCAGTAATCATGATTTTCCCATATAAATTTTTGTTAATCTTTTTTAAATCCCAAAGTCCTATACTGTTCTTTACAGATAAATTAATAAGTTTTTCCAAATATTCCCCTAACGCTTCAAAAGAAACATACCCAAAAATCCATCTAAGAAATTTCAACAACACATATTATCAACTCACAGCAAACAAATTATATATTTACACTCAAGTGCTAAATTCAACAGATGTAATAAAGCCTTCTATTACAAGTGAATCGTAGTTCATACACTTTATTTCAAGGTCTCTTCCAAAAAATATCAATGACATCTTTTTTACTTTTACCCTAATCATATTTTCATCATACTCTTCTATACTTTTGCAACCTTCAATTACTGCCTCCCTATTTCCTTTCATCTCAATGCAAACTGAATTAAGCATATTAGATACTGGAATTTTATTTATTATACCGCTGTTTTTTTGAGAATCTTTATTTCTCTTTCTGAGCAAAGGCAAATTATACATCACCTTCTTTTAAGTATTATTGCATCGCAACTTTACATACTTTAAATTGATATGCTAAAAACCGTATAAAAATCACCTGAAAATACATGCATATTAAAGAGAGGTTAAAATATGATTTTTTCAAAAAAAAATTTAGTATCGGTAAAAAAATTCTTTATAGGATCAATTATATTATTCATATGTGTTCAAATAACCATGTTCCCGGATATATCCTCAGACAGCATAAAATCCGGAATAAATTGCTGCTTAAATATTCTAATTCCGTCACTTTTTCCTTTCATCTTTATAGCCACATTTACAGTTCAGTCTCAAATTTTCTTAAATCCCGGTAAACTAGTTTCCAAACTGACCAAATTTTTATTTTATCTACCGGGATATACCGCTCCAGTAATAATTTTAAGCCTTGTCGGAGGATATCCTGTCGGAGCAAAAGGTATAAAAACTCTTTTTGATAAAAACAAAATAAATACAGAACAATTAAACAGAATGATGTGTTTTTGCGTAAATGCAGGTCCCGGATTTTTAATTAGTTTAATAGGTACTGTACTTATTAATAATAAATTTATGGGTATAATAATGCTTTTGTCTCAAATATTGAGCTCCATAATTATAGGAATCGGGTGTGGAATGTATTCAAGAAGTAAAAATTTCATCTTTTATGTTGATAAATCCTCTGAAAATTCAAATATAAAACTTTCTGAATCTTTTATAGAATCTACATCTTCTGTATGCCAATCAATTATGCAAATATGTACTTTAGTAATAATTTTTTCCTTTTTTATTTCCACAATTGAAAATTCAGGCATAATTGAAATGATAGCAAACAAAATTAAATTCTTTGATTGTAACAAAAATGAAATTTATAGCTTTATAACAAGCTTTTTAGAAGTAACAACAGGATGTGTAAAAGCATCACAACTAAGAGCGGGTCTTATGATAATAGCCTTTGCAGTAGGACATGGAGGAATATGTACTCACATTCAAATTGCTTCTATGCTTAAAAACTGTAATTTTGATTTTAAAAAATTTTGTTTATTTAGGTTTGTAAATGCGTTTTTTTCACTTATATCTGTGTACATAAGTTCAAAATACCTCCCAATTCATTCAGAAGTATTTTCTAATCTTAACGGTCCCCTTACAGTTTCCAATTCTTCAACCTTACATGGAAGTATCGCCCTTATATTATTATCTTTATACTTTGTAATGACTGTAAATTTAAATCAAAAATCAAGACGCTTTAAATAATACTTAAACATAAAACGAGTAATATTTATATTACATTTTCCTTGACCACCACATTGTCAAAAAGATTTATATACAAAAAATCCGAAGGAATCAACCTTCGGACTTAAATATTAATGATTAATCAAAATACACGTTTACTTTTTTTCTACCAAATCTCATACAATCTGCCTTAGAATTCATAAATATATCGACAACTGCACTTCCGCTTTTCAGTGCTCCACCGGTATCTTGAGCTATACCCTTCCAAATAAGTTTTCCGTCTGTCGTCTTTATGGAAAGCCTCTTACCGTAAGGTATAATTCTTGGATTCACCGCTACGGTAACTCCTTGAGTCGGAATGGCTCCTGTGGAAGTTCTTGCTCCACGAGAAGCAGTATAGGCAGTAGCTGAGCCTGATACCATTTTAGATCCTTTTGTATTAACATTGTGAGATGAATTATGAAGGGCATTCTGAACGTCATTTTTAACATTTAACTTTCTTGTACCTTCTACAATTACTTCATCAACCGGTTCACAAACTATTCTCGAACTTATTTCTTCAGAATTGACAACTTTTCCGTCCACTAAAGTTTCTTTGAAGAAAACCTCTTTTTCTCCTTTTTTTCCTTGAGCGGAAATTTGTCTTTGAGAATCATCAAGTAAATGACTTTTCTTTATCACCGTTTTGAAAGGAACATCTTCTATTTTAGAGAATTCACGATATGTAACACGTCCAACACTTATTTCCATTCCGTCATAAACTTGAGACGTAACATCAACATTAACAATATCCTCAGGTAAAATTTCAAATCCTATTGATTTGAGAGCGCTTTCAACAGTTCCGACAGGCACACAAATTTCTTTGGCTTCTCCGTCTGCAACGAGTTTTATTCTAACTTTTTCTCCAATGATAATATTCATCCCCGGCTCTAAACTTTTATCTTCCGAAAAATTACAAACGTCATTTTCGCCCATTTCAATTCCAGAGCTGTCCAATGCCTCTTTAACAGTGCCACCGACTTTTTTTAACTTTACAACTTTATCTCCTTTAGAAACAGAAACCTCAAAAGCCCTCTTAACATCGAGTTTCAATGACCCGTCTACATTATCACATCTTTCAACTTTATCTCCCTCGGCAATTTCAACCCCGATCTTTTCAAGGATTTTAAAAGTGTCGCCGGTAGATGTGAGAGTTGAAATAGTTTTATCATCAGCGTTTACACTAACTTGACGGCTGAATGCCCCTGCCGAAAATACAGAAGTAGCACAAACTGCACTCATCAAAATTAAACAAGCGGGTCTTTTAAATTTATTTATGAATGATTCATCCACACTATTTACTGTCATCTGTTTACCTCCGTCCCAAATTTAATTGGTTAAATATGTAACAGTTATTTACAAATTGTAACTCTATCTTAGATTTTCAAAAACGCCACTGTCTAAAATGATATTAAACAATTTGTTCCTTGTCAAAAAAATCCAAAAATATTTTTTGTATAAATAGTCAATAGGTAAAATAGTGTTTATTGACAAAGTGAATGTAAAATTTAAGAATAATTCTAATAAATTAAATATTATAACGAACATATCTTTTTTTACCTAATATTTCTTTATATAAAGCGCCGAATTTCAATAATTACATTTTAGTTACAAAATGTTACTTTTGTTTGACCTTTATTTTTTTGTTTATAAATTTTTTTAATGTCTATATCAAATTTTTAAATTTATGAATATATTGAAAATAATGATGTTTTAAAAGTACATATTAAAGCTGATATAAATAAAAACGGAGGTTTTCAATAATGTCAAATCAAATATTTAATACAGCTTCACTAACATTTGAATTCGGCTCTCAAACAGGACTTGCATTTTCCAATACTGCTACTGCTAACTTATTAGAAAATTTAAGCATTAGCGCTAAAACACTTGGATCAAATTATTTTTTAAAAAGTACTGTTACATATATAATAAGCGTTAAAAACAACAGCAATGCAGAAACAAAAAATATAAAAATATCAGATAATTTAGCTTCATACTTTTCAGATAAAAATAAATTTTTTACACCGCTCAGTTATATTTGCCCTTCATATCTATATATAAATGGAACATTCATTTCTGAACCAGAAACAGAAATTACAGACCACGATATAATGTTTAAAATCAATTCTATACCCGCAAACTCAAACTTGACACTTATATACAGCTCTGTTGTAAATCAATATGCACCCTTATCGCAAAGTTCAACTCTTACCAATATAATATCCCTCACTTCAGACAGTTCTGAAACTCCGTTGACATGTCAAACAATATTAAAACCATCTGAAAAAGCAGATGTCAGAATAATTAAAAATATGTATCCGAATAATATAGCTCTCGGAGAAGAAATAACATATGATTTTTTTCTATATAATTATGGAAATGCCGACGCTTCAAACATAACTCTTACCGACACATTTTCTCCTGCTCCGACTATAAACAGTATCACTGTAAATTGCCAAGAAATTAATTTTTCAGATTATTCTTATTCCAATGGAATATTGACCATCCCAGCATATAATCCAACATTAAATTTAAAAATTCCGGCAGCAAAATTTATTCAAAATTCAGAAACAGGAATTATAACCGCAGATCCGGGAATAACAAAAGTAACGGTTAAAGGAAGGATTTAAAATATTTTATTTTTAACTTACAATAAAAAACTTATATATAACTATCAATATAAGTATTTCGTACAAGCTTTTAAAAAATATTTTATATATAAAAATTATAAAAATCGTTGACTTACTTTTGGGGTTAGTATATACTATCGTTAAATGAGCCCAAGTAGCTTAGTTTAGTAGAGCGTTGTTTAATTCAGAGGTGTCGGTGCGAACCCGTCCTAGGGCAAATATTTTAATCCAAAAGCGAGGTTATATTTAATGTACGAAGACAAAACCCTTACTTGCGAAGAATGTGAACAAAAATTTACATTCACAGCAGGTGAACAAGAATTTTACGCCGAAAAAGGTTTCAAAAATGAACCAAAAAGATGCAAAAGTTGCCGTGATGCGCGCAAAGGTAAAGGCGAACAAGGACGTGAAATGTTCACAGCACAATGTGCAAATTGTGGTGGAGAAGCAAGAGTTCCTTTTCAACCGCGCGAAGATCGTCCGGTCTATTGCAGCGAATGCTTTGCAAAAATGAGAGAAGAAAATAATAATTAATTTTGTTAGACGTTTTTTTCTATCGAAAGGCTACGTGCTATACGTAGCTTTTTTAGTTTTTAAATTTATAAATAAGGTGTATGAAATGGCCGAATTTAAAATAAGCAACAGATTACTGTCTTGTGCAGAATTAATAACTCCGGGAGCGAAAGTGGCAGATATAGGTACTGATCATGCGTACATTCCTATATGGCTGTCAATAAATAAAAAAATATCCCACGCTTTGGCTTGTGATATACGAATTGGTCCACTCGAGAATGCAAAAAAAAACATAGAACATTTCCATACAGAGAAAATTGTCGAAACTAGACTTTCCGACGGATTAGAAAATGTAAACCCGGATGAAGCAGATGAAATAATAATTGCAGGAATGGGTGGAAATATGATTTCAAATATACTTGAAAAGTGTTCTTGGAAAAATAAATGTGAAAAAAAATTCATACTTCAACCTATGAAATATGAAAGTAAATTACGTTTGTATTTAGCATCAAAAGGATATGAGATAAAAAGTGAAAGAGCTTTTATTTGTGGAGAAAAAATATACACTGTTATTGTAGCAATTTTCACCGGAATGCCCTATGAAATTTCAACTTTGGAAAAATATATCGGAAAAATTCATGAGCATATAACTCCGGAATCTGAACTATACATAAAAAAGCAGATTAAAAGTATTAAAAATATGGAAAAAGGTGCCATTGCAAAAAAAAATTTAATTGAAAAGGCAAAATATGAAGCAACTATAGAACAACTTGAATCTATATTAAACTTAAAAACTGGAGGCGAAACAGATGACATCAATTAAAGATATATACAAATTTTTGGATGAATTTTCTCCCTTTAACACAGCATTAAATTATGACAACTGCGGACTTTTGGTAGGGAATTTTGAAAATCCTGTACATAAAGTATTATTGTCTCTTGATATCACCAAAGACGTAATAAATGAAGCAAAAAGTCTCGGAGCCGAACTTATAATAAGCCACCATCCCATAATTTTTAAACCCATTAAATATGTAAATTCATATAGTGCTTTGCACCTTTTATGCGAACTCAATATATCTGCAATTTGCGCGCATACAAATTTAGATGTTGCAAAAGAAGGAGTAAACTATCAGCTTGCAAAAACACTTATGCTTAAAAATTTAAAACCGTTGACCTATGAAGAAAACAATCCTCTTGGTCTTTTGGGAACACTTGAAAAAATAATGACATATAAGGAATTTGCAAATTATGTAAAAAATTGTCTCAAATGCGAAGGTTTGAGATATACAAAAATCAATCGTCCGATAAATACAGTTGCAGTGTGCTCCGGTTCAGGAGGAAATCTTATAAATGAAGTAGCTGCCAAAAATGCAGATGTATTTGTAACCGGAGAAATTAAACACAGTCAAATTCTTCAAGCAAATGAATTAAATATTGCTATAGTTGATGCCGGGCACTATAAAACAGAAAATGTAATAATACCCCCTCTTGCTGAAAAATTAAGGCTCGAATTTAAAAATGTAGAATTTTTAGAAAGTAAAGTTTTTACAGACAATATAAAGTATATTTAAATTTCAAGGAATTCTAATAAAATAATCCTACGAACTAAAGTGTTTGATATTAAATTTAATTTGTCGCAAAATAAAAAATATAAGTTAAAATATCATTGAAAAACTATAAAGAAAAATATATAATGTATTGGTTTGACCGGTTTGAAAATATATAAAATTATTATGGAGGCTATTTTTGAAAAATTTATATGAATCTCCACTATCTCAACGTTATGCAAGTCAAGAAATGAGTCATATATTTTCTTCAGATAATAAATTTAAACTCTGGAGAAAGCTTTGGATTGCTTTAGCTGAATCCGAAAAAGAGCTAGGGCTTAATATTTCAGATGAACAAATAAATGAAATGAAAGCTAATTGTGACAACATAAATTACGATGTCGCAGAAAAAAAAGAAAAAGAAATTCGACATGACGTCATGTCACATGTATACGCTTTTGGTATTCAATGTCCGAAAGCTGCTCCTATAATTCATCTCGGCGCAACTTCGTGTTATGTGGGAGACAATGCCGACATAATTATAATGAAGCAAGCTCTTGAAATAATTAAGTGCAAAGTTATAAAGACAATATCACTACTTTGCGAATTTGCATTAAAATATAAAGATCTTGCGACTTTGGCATTTACTCATTTTCAAGCTGCTCAGCCCACTACTGTCGGAAAAAGGGCAACTTTATGGATTCAAGATTTAATGATGGACATTGAAAATTTGGATTATGCGTTATATTCACTTAAATTGCTTGGTTGTAAGGGTACTACAGGAACACAAGCAAGCTTTTTAGCTCTGTTTAACGGCGATCATCAAAAAGTTAAAGATTTGGAATTGAAAATAGTAAAAAAAATGGGTTTTGAAAAATGCTTTGAGGTTTCGGGACAAACATACTCAAGAAAACTTGACAGCACAGTGCTCTATTCTCTGAGTTCAGTAGCTCAAAGTGCTACAAAATTTTCTAATGACATACGTCTTCTTCAACATCTAAAAGAAGTGGAAGAGCCTTTCGAATCCAAACAAATAGGTTCTTCTGCAATGCCTTATAAACGCAATCCTATGAGATGCGAAAGAATAGCCGCTCTTGCCCGTTTTGTTATAACTCAATCTTTAAACGCCCCTCTTACAGCTTCAGCGCAATGGTTTGAGCGCACGCTTGACGATTCGGCAAATCGCAGACTTTCAATTTCAGAAACTTTTTTAGCCCTCGACGGCATTCTCAACACATACATTAATGTAGCCGGTGGATTGATTGTAAACGAAAAAATAATCAAGAAACATCTGGACAACGAGCTTCAATTTATGGCAACTGAAACAATACTCATGGAAGCAGTTAAATCCGGTGGAAATAGGCAAGAACTACATGAAAAAATACGACAGTACTCAATGGACGAATCTTTTCATATAAAGAAAGAGGGAAAAGAAAATCATCTTTTGGAAAATATATTAAATGATTCTGCTTTCAATCTTTCTGAAGAACAAATCAAAAAAATTAAAAATCCACAAAATTATATCGGCAGAGCCGCAGAACAAACAACAGAATACATCGAAAATACAGTTAAACCCGTTATAGAAAAGTATGACATAAATAATGAGTCAAGTGAAACATTTGTAAATATTTAATACCTATTTTGGAGTGATAAAGTTTGATAACAGCAGTAGTAGGAGCCAATTGGGGCGACGAAGGAAAAGGTAAAATTACCGATTGTCTCGCAATAAAATCTGATATAGTGGTGAGATTTCAAGGAGGAAGTAACGCAGGGCATACAATAATAAATAATTATGGAAAATTTGCCCTTCATCAACTTCCTTCCGGAGTATTTTGCCAAAACATAACTAATGTAATTGGAAACGGCGTAGCATTAAGTGTAGAAAATTTAGAAAAAGAACTCAAAATGTTGGAAAATTCCGGTATTCCTAAACCAAATCTTTTAATTTCTGACAGAACTCAAATAGTTATGCCATATCATAAGCTTTTCGATGTTTATGAAGAAGAAAGATTGTTCTCTAAAAAATTCGGATCAACGAAGTCCGGAATAGCTCCATTTTATTCTGACAAATTTGCAAAAATAGGCATTCAAGTTGGCCAACTCTTTGGAAGTGAAAAAGCCCTAAGAGAACGCATAGAAAATGCTTTGTCCATAAAAAATGTAATTTTGAAACATCTTTACAACAAACCTGAATTGAATGTGGGTGATATTTTCGAAAAATTAATGCACTATAAAGAAGTTTTAGCACCTTTCGTAACAGATACGTTTAAGTTTATGCACGATGCAGTTAGAAACGGTAAAAATATACTTCTCGAAGGTCAGCTCGGAGCTTTAAAAGATACCGATTTTGGAATATATCCTATGGTTACATCTTCTAACACAATTGCAGGTTATGGCTGTGTTGGAGCAGGAGTTCCTCCTTACGAAATAAAGGAAATAATTACAGTAGTAAAAGCGTATTCTAGTGCCGTAGGAGCAGGAGAATTTGTAAGTGAAATATTTGGCGAAGAAGCCGACGAACTCAGGCGCAGAGGTGGAGATTGCGGAGAATATGGTGCAACTACCGGAAGACCGAGAAGAATGGGATGGCTTGATTTAGTTGCTTCACGTTATGGATGCAGAGTTCAAGGTGCAACAAGTATAGCTTTCACTGTTTTAGATGCGTTGGGATACTTAGACGAAATAAAAGTTTGCACGGGATATGAAATAGACGGAAAAATAACACAAGACTTCCCTGCTCCCTACAAACTTAAGGATGCAAAACCGGTTTACACCACACTTCCGGGGTGGAAATGCAATATTTCAGAGGTTAAAAAATATGAAGATTTACCTAAGGAATGCAAAGAGTATATAGAGTTTGCCGAAAAGTATATAGGTATACCCATAAAAATAATTTCTAACGGACCATCAAGAGATAATATTATTTACAGATAATATATTTAAGGAGTTTTGATTATGTGCGGAATAGTTGGTTACATAGGTAAAAACGAAGCAATTCCATTTTTACTTCAGGGACTCGAAAAACTTGAGTATCGCGGTTACGATTCTTCTGGAATAGCTGTTTATACTGACAATAAAATTAAAGTTGAAAAAAAACAAGGCAGGCTTAAAATTTTAGAAGATTTACTTGGAAGCGAACCTCAAATCTCATCTCATCTGGGTATAGGTCACACAAGATGGGCAACTCACGGCAACCCTTCAGATATTAATGCTCATCCTCACATCAGTTATTCAGGTAAAATTGCCCTCATTCACAATGGCATAATAGAAAATTATATGGAACTTAAGAAAAAGCTTATCAGTGAGGGTTTTAATAAATTTAAATCTGATACAGATACTGAAGTTGCAGTTCAACTTTTAGATTATTTCTATGAAGGTGACATGTTCAAAGCTATAAAAAAATTGGTAAATACAATTGAAGGTTCTTTCTCTCTAGGAATTATTTGCAGCGATTATCCCGATACTCTTTTTGCTGCTAAAAAAGACAGTCCTCTTATAGTGGGTGTCGGCGATAAAGAAAATTATATAGCTTCTGACATCCCCGCAGTTTTATCAAAAACAAAAAATATATGCAGACTGAAAGAAAAACAAATTGCAGTAATCAAATCAGATGATTTTGAACTTTTCGACTTTAACGGAAATCAAATAAATAAGGAAATTACTGTTATAGATTGGAACGTAGCGGCAGCAGAAAAAAATAATTATCAACATTTTATGATGAAAGAGATAATGGAACAACCGGAAGTAATAAAGGCTACGATATCTCCAAGAATCAAAGATGCAGAAATTCACTTAGATAATCTAAATCTATCAGAAGAATATTTGCGCAATTTAAGTAAAATCTCAATTGTAGCGTGTGGTTCGGCATATCATGTTGGTTGTGTTGCCAAATATTTTATGGAAAGTCTTTTGAAAAAACCAGTTGAAGTAGACGTTGCATCTGAATTTAGGTACCGTTCCCCCATTGTAAATGAAAGTACTTTGACAATAGTAATCAGTCAATCAGGTGAAACTGCAGATACTTTAGCAGCTTTAAGAGAAGCAAAATCAAGAGGTTCAAGAGTACTTTCCATAGTAAATGTTGTCGGGAGCTCAATTGCGAATGAATCAGATGATGTGCTTTATACATGGGCCGGACCGGAAATTGCAGTTGCAACTACAAAAGCTTATAGCACTCAGCTTTCTTTGATGTATCTTGTTGCTTTATATATAGCCAAAAAATTAAATGAAATTTCTGAAGATTTATACAAAAACACACTTGAGAATATAGAAAAATTACCGAATCAAATTCAAAGTATTTTGGAATCGCGCAGTAAAATTGAAAATATTGCGAAAAAATACCAGAATATAGATAAAGTATTCTTTATAGGCAGAAACCTCGATTATGCCGTTTGTATGGAAGGATCTCTCAAATTAAAGGAGATTTCATATATTCACTCCGAAGCTTATGCCGCAGGTGAACTCAAACACGGAACCATTTCTCTTGTCGATAATGAGACATTAGTAATCGCTCTAGCAACTCAAGATAAGCTTTTTGATAAAACTGTAAGTAACATAAGGGAAGTAAAATCAAGAGGTGCAAAAATCTTATCAGTTACCTCAGAAAACAATGCAGAAAAAATTTCTCAAATTTCAGACGATATTATTTACATTCCGAATTCATGTGAGATAACTGCTCCCTCTTTAGCTGTAATTCCTCTGCAATTACTTTCATATCACATTGCTAAACTCAGAGGATG
>CAKUZC010000016.1 GCA_934718145.1 uncultured Eubacteriales bacterium
TGATGATGTGGAAAAGTCTAAAAAAATAGCATTACTCTTGCAAGGAAGAATTTCAAAACTAGAGGAAATTTCAGATATGATAGACTTTTTTGCTCAGGTTCCGGATTATGATACAGAATTGTTTAAGAATAAAAAGAGCAAAACAACTGTTGAAAGTTCCTTGGCAACATTGATTTCAATGATAGAAAAATTGAAAAGCCTCGAATCTTGGAATTACGATACGATACATGATTTGCTTATCACCACAGCTGTTAATGAGGGGGTAAAAAATGGTGCAATAATGTGGCCTGTGAGAATTGCAGTATCTGGAAAAGCAATGACTCCCGGCGGAGCTGTTGAAATTTTGGATATTCTGGGAAAAGAAGAGTCTTTAAGACGCATTGACAATGCTATAAACAAAATAAAAGAAAATTAAAGGAGTTTTTACTATGCCTGAAGAGATTACAGCAGAATTGGCGGGAAACTTTGTTTTTGAATCCATTAAAAAAGACATTTTACCCGAGGGAAGATTTGCAGGAAAAACTGTTCACACTCGTTTTCCGCCCGAACCCAACGGTTATCTTCATATAGGACATGCAAAAGCAATTTGTATTGATTTCGGAGCTGCGAAAAAATTTGGCGGAATATGTAATCTTCGTATGGACGATACAAATCCTTCAAAAGAGGACGTGGAATACGTTGATTCAATAAAACAGGATGTAAAATGGCTTGGTTTTGATTGGGACGACAGATTTTATTATGCTTCCGATTATTTCGATGTGATGTTTGAAAATGCTTGTCATTTGATAAAGAGCGGTCTGGCATATGTCTGTGAGTTAAGTGCGGAAGAGGTCAAAAAAAATAGAGGCGATGCTTTAACTCCGGCAGTAAGCCCGTACAGAGATAGGCCATCTGAAGAAAGTTTAGAACTTTTTATGCGTATGAAAAACGGTGAGTTCCCCGATGGAAAAATGACTCTCAGGGCAAAAATAGATTTAGCTTCCGGAAATTTTAATATGCGTGATCCGGTAATATATAGAATAAATCACAGTGCTCACCACAGAACCGGTAATAAATGGTGTATTTATCCGATGTATGACTACGCTCATCCAATAGAGGATGCAGTCGAGGGGATAACACATTCACTTTGTTCGCTCGAATTTGAAGACCACAGACCTCTTTATGAATGGGTTATAAATAACAGTATTCTAGAAAATAGACCCCGTCAAATAGAATTTGCAAGGCTTAATATAAATAACACGGTAATGAGTAAAAGAAAATTGAGAAAACTTGTAGAAGAAGGATTTGTAAGCGGTTGGGATGATCCAAGACTTCCTACCATTTCGGGACTTAGACGTCGCGGTTATACTCCTGCATCGATTCGTAATTTTTGTGAAAAAATTGGAGTTTCAAAGGTTATAAGTACTGTTGAGTATGCATTTTTGGAACATTGTCTTAGAGACGATTTAAACGCTAAAGCTCAACGAGTGATGGCGGTTCTTGAACCTGTAAAATTAATTGTTACAAATTACCCGGAAGACAAAACAGAAGAATTTGAAATTGAAAACAACCCCAATGACGAAAACGCAGGAAAAAGAAAGATAAGCTTTTCGCGTGAGTTATATATAGATGCTGTAGATTTTATGGAAGAACCCACTAAAAAGTATTTTAGGCTTTTTCCGGGGAATGAAGTGCGTCTTAAATCGGCTTATGTAGTTAAATGCACGGGATGTAAAAAAGATGAAAACGGAAAAGTAACTGAAATTTACTGCGAATATGACCCCGATTCTCGAGGCGGTAACACATTAGACGGGAGAAAAATCAAGGGTACAATTCAGTGGGTTGATGCAAAAACAGCAGTTGACGCTACAGTTAATCTTTATGGCAATTTATTTACAGTTCCAGACCCTGAAGCTCAAGAAAATTTTATGGATGTTTTAAATAAAGATTCATTAAAAGTAGTAAAAAATTGTAAATTGGAGAAATATCTATCAAACGCCTCTATTGGAGAATCTTACCAATTTATGAGGATAGGATACTTTTGTCTTGATAAAAACAGTACAGAAAACGATTTAATTTTTAATTTGAGTGTAAATTTAAAGGACAGCTTTAAGAGTAAGTGATAAAAAAAATTACTATAGTTGATTATATTTATATCAGTTGACTTATTGTGAATATATGGTATATTTAGATAAGTGTGATTTTACGATTAATAGTTGACTCGGGAGGATTTGTACGATGAATAGATTAAAAAAGAAGTCCATGCGCTTTGTTGCAACATTAGGTTTTGTATTGAGTGCATTTTTAGGGTGTATTTTTTTAAGTTCCGCAAAAGCGGTAGATTTCGAAAGCTCTAAAATTTTAGCTGAAGAGTCTTCCCCGAGTGATTTTGTTGTAGATGGAAAAGGGCGTTTGAAGAGTTACGAGGGTTATGCTGAAGTTGTTAAAATACCCAGTGAAGTTAAAATTATTTCGTATGGAACTTTTATGGATAGAACTGAAATAAAAGCAGTAATTTTCCCGGAAGGATTAATTTCGATAGACGAATATGCTTTTTATGGATGTAGTGATATTTGTGAAGTTGTGTTACCTGAGAGCCTTCAAAGAGTGGGTAGACTTGCTTTTGGAAATTGTAGCAAAATGGAAATATTGTATATAGGAAAAGGCGTTAAATCCTGGGGAGAATTTACTCTTTTGGGATGCAAAAATCTTTCTTATATTTCGGTAAATGAAGACAATATAACTTACGAATGCTATGACGGTATTTTGTATGACAAAAGATTTGAAAAGTTAATTTGTTGTCCGAGCGGTCGAGAAGGAGAAGTGCAGACCCATAAAAACACTGTTACGATCAATTCTTACGCATTTTTTGATTGTGATAAGATAGAAAGAATAATCATTTCGGACAATATAAGATATATGGATGAAGCTGCATTTTGCGGATGTAAGAATCTTTCAGAAGTTTATATGGGAAATAACGTAAAAAAAATAAGATCTGCTTGTTTTCAAAATTGTGAATCCCTGAAAGAATTTACAGTTTCTGGAAGTGTACAATCGATTGGAAGTATAGCTTTTTTCAACTGTGCTTCTCTCATGAAAATAACTTTTTTGAATTCCCGAACTGATATCGGAGAGAAAATTTTTTCACGTGGTAAAAATATTGTTGTTCGAGGATATTTGGGTTCTAGTGCGGAAAGATATGCCAAAAAGTATGGTTATGCATTTGAAAGAATAAATTAAAATTATTTATAGTCGCTGATTTGCGGCTTTTTTGTTGTCTGAAATTAGAACTGTAAAATTAATAAGAATAAAATTAAAAAAAACTTGATTTTTCTCATAATGTATGGTATTATTTCATGGTACGACTGCAAATGGTATGCGTTGAAGCGGGAGGTTGCGGCAAAAATGCCGGTTTTTCCGTGGAGTATGTCCGATTTTAAACCGGGCGGAAGTTTTAGATTATTTAATTCGAATGTACATAGTGTTGTGTATTTGTATTAGGTAAAATATACTTTTAGATTATCCGGGTTAAACTGTATGGTTTATCCGTTTTTATTTGTCCGGAGCGTGAAACACCCGGGTGAGTGGATAGTCTGGTAAGCGCCCACCACTAATAAGGTAAGGAGGCGATTTTAATGGAATCAACAAAAGCTAAAAAAGTTGCAAAAGTCGCAACAAACGAAATCAGAGTCAGAATCAAAGGTTATGATCATGAAATTGTTGACAGAGCTGCCGCAAAGGTAGTTGAGACAGCTTCCAGAACAGGTTCGAAGGTTTCAGGTCCAATACCGTTACCAACAGAAAAGCAAGTCGTAACAATCCTTCGTTCTGTACACGTCAACAAAGATAGCCGTGAACAATTTGAGATGAGAACTCATAAGAGACTTATTTGTATTTACAGGCCGTCAAATAAAACTGTAGATTCTCTGAAAAACCTTGAACTCCCTGCAGGTGTTGAAATAGAGGTTAAGCTTTAATTTAACGAACATGCGGCTGGGGTCATGTTGGCTCATAGGAGTCAACCAATAACCTAAATAGGAGGAAGAAAATGAAAAAAGCAATTCTCGGGAAAAAAATCGGAATGACTCAGATTTTTGACGAAAATGGTAAAGTTATTCCCGTAACCGTAATTGAGGCCGGTCCATGCGTGGTTTCTCAAAAGAAATCTGTGCAATCTGATGGTTATGATGCGGTTCAAATCGGTTTTGGAGATATGCGTCCGAAACTTGTTAACAAACCCATGAAAGGACACTTTGACAAATCTAATGTTGCACCAAAAAGAGTGCTTAAAGAGTGTCGTTTTGAAGATACTTCAGCATTTAATATCGGAGATATCATTAAAGCTGATATATTTGCAGCAGGTGAAAGAGTCGATGTAGTAGGCACAAGCAAAGGTAAAGGATATGCCGGTGTAATTAAACGTTGGAATTTCGGAAGACTTAAAGAAACTCACGGTACAGGTCCTACCGTACGTAAAGGTGGTTCAATCGGTGCTTGTTCCGATCCTTCGAGAGTATTTAAGGGAAAGAAAATGTCCGGACACCTCGGTTCTGAAAGAGTGACTGTTCAAAATTTGGTTGTAGCCAAAGTGGACGCTGAAAATAATTTGATAGCGGTGAAAGGTGCAGTGCCCGGCCCTAATGGCGGAACAGTACTTATTCGCAACAGCGTTAAAGCTTAAGGAAGGAGGAATTGTAATGCCTAAGATAGCAGTACTTGATATGGCAGGTAAAGAAGTGGGAACAGTTGATCTTCCGGAATCAATTTTCGGTATAGAGCCCAATATGTCGGTTATGCACGACGTTGTAGTAAATCATCTTGCCAATATGCGTCAGGGAACTCAAAGCGCACTTACCCGTTCTGAAGTTTCCGGTGGCGGAAGAAAACCATGGAGACAAAAAGGAACAGGTCATGCAAGACAGGGTTCTATAAGAGCTCCACAATGGAGACATGGTGGTATCGTATTTGCACCTAAACCGCGTAGTTATAGATATGTTCTTAACAAAAAAGTCAGACGCTTAGCTTTAAAATCGGCATTTTCAAGCAAATTGCTTGATAGCAACATTGTCGTTGTTGACTCAATGAAAGTTGAAGAGTACAAAACAAAAACTGTTGTAAATATGTTAAATGCCATCGGAGCTAATGGCAAATCTCTTATAGTTTTACCTGAAATAGAGGATAAAATTATTAAGTCTGCCAGAAATATACCTGGAGTTAAAACTTGTCAAGTTGGCGGTCTGAATGTATATGATATTTTGAATGCCAGAAAATTGGTAATTCTTAAGGATTCGATAGGTAAAATCGAGGAGGTGTATGCATAATGTTATCACACGATATAATTGTGAAGCCCATCATAACTGAAAAAACTATGATTGGCATGCCAAATAAAAAATACACCTTTAAAGTTGCAAAGTGTGCCGGAAAGATCGAAATTGCCAAAGCCATAGAAGAAATATTTAAAGTTAAAGTTGACAGCGTCAATACTTTGAATGTAAAGGGCAAATTGCGCCGTCGTGGAAGGACTAAAGGATATACCGCTGATTGGAAAAAGGCTTACGTAACTTTGAAAAAAGACAGCAAAGGAATAGAATTTTTTGAAGGAATGGTTTAATACTAAAAGTTTTAAATTAATCGCCTTTGTTTGGAATTTAATAGTAATAGCTTTTGATTTATTCCTTATAATATGGAGCGTATATAACAAATATATAGCTTATTTAGGAATAGAAATTGTATTATTTTCCAATGGTGTCTTTAATTTTTGCAGTCATTTTAAAAAGAAAAAAAGCAGTGTAAGGAGGAGTCAGCCTCCGCAAAGCTAAATGATTAAGGAGAGTGAAATAATTTGGCAATAAAGAATTATAAACCGACTACCCCCTCAAGAAGAAATATGTCGGTTGTAGATTATTCCGAGTTATCAAAGAAAGGTCCGGAGAGAAGTTTATTATGCACTTTAAACAAAAAAGCCGGACGTAACAGCTACGGTAGAATTACTGTTCGTCACAGAGGTGGCGGAAATCGCAGAAAATACCGTATAATAGATTTTAAGAGACAAAAATTTGATGTTGTCGGCACAGTTTTGACTCTTGAATATGACCCTAACCGTTCATCTCATATTGCTCTTGTTCAATATTCAGATGGAGAGAAAAGGTATATCATAGCTCCCCAGGGACTTAAAGTTGGTCAAGAAATTATGGCAGGCAAAGATGCAGATATTAAAGTCGGAAATGCGTTACCTTTGAGCAGTATTCCTATCGGTACATTTGTTCATAATGTTGAACTTTATCCCGGAAAAGGTGCACAACTTGCCAGATCAGCAGGAAATATGGCTCAGCTTATGGCAAAAGAAAACGGCATGGCTCTTTTAAGACTTCCTTCGGGAGAACTTAGAAATGTTCGTGCAGAGTGTATGGCTACCGTAGGTCAAGTGGGAAATATAGATCATGAAAATGTCAAAATCGGTAAAGCCGGACGTAAACGCAATATGGGTTGGAGACCTACTGTACGTGGTTCTGTAATGAATCCTTGCGATCACCCGCATGGTGGTGGTGAAGGTAAATCACCTGTTGGACGTCCTGGACCCACAACACCTTGGGGTAAACCTGCACTTGGATACAAGACCAGAGCTAAGAAAAAGGCTTCTAATAAGTATATTGTTAAACGTAGAAACGGCAAATAATCGGGAAAGGAGATTGATATTGTGAGCAGAAGTTTGAAAAAATCACCTTTTGTTTCTGAGCCTTTAATGAAAAAAGTTTCAGCACAAAATGAAAAAGGTGAAAAGAAGATAATTAAAACATGGAGCAGATCATCGACGATTTTTCCGGAATTTGTAGGACACACATTTGCTGTTCATGACGGTCGCAAACATGTACCAGTATATGCAACCGAAGATATGGTAGGACATAAACTCGGAGAATTTGCACCCACAAGGACATTTAAAGGTCATGCAGGTTCTAAAACAACAGCCAAAAAATAACGGGCGAAAGGAGTTGTAATAATGGAAGCAAGGGCTCATTTAAGATACGCCCGTATTTCACCGAGAAAAGTTTCAATTGTTCTTGATTTAATTCGCAATAAACCTGTAGATCATGCAATGGCAGTGCTCGAATACACTCAAAAATCTGCATGTGAATATCTTAAAAAGTTGCTTAAATCATCCATAGCAAATGCGGTGAATAACTATCAAATGGACGTATCGCGTCTTTACATTTCAGAATGTTTTGTATGTCCGGGACCGATTCTTAAGAGAATCAGACCTATGTCAAAAGGCAGAGCATACAGAATTGAAAAAAGAAGCTCTCATGTTACTATAGTGTTAAAGGAAAAAAATTAGCGGAAAAGGAGGTTAACTATGGGGCAAAAGGTAAATCCACACGGTTTTCGTGTAGGAATAATTAACAATTGGGATTCACGTTGGTTTTTAAAGAAAAAAGATTTTGCTGACGCATTGGTAGAAGATTTTAAAATTCGTAAAGTTTTGATGAAAAAACTTAAAGCTGCAGGAGTTCCGAAGATTGAAATCGAAAGAGATAATGTCAGAGTTCGTATTAACATTCACTGTGCTAAACCCGGTATCGTTATCGGTAAAGGTGGAGCAGAGATTGAAAAGTTAAAAGTATTTTGTGAAAAATTGATAAAAAAACCTGTAGTTATTAATATAATTGAGATTAAAAATGCTGATATGAACGCTAAACTTGTAGCAGAAAGTATTGCTGCTCAACTCGAAAAGAGAGTTTCGTTCAGACGTGCTTTAAAACAAGCTATGGGACGCTCTATGAAATCCGGAGCAAAAGGTATTAAAACACAAGTTGCCGGAAGACTTGGCGGAGCAGAAATTGCAAGAACAGAACACTATCATGAAGGAACGATTCCGCTTCAAACCATAAGAGCAAACATTGACTACGGTTTTGCTCAAGCCGCAACGACTTACGGAATTATCGGGGTCAAAGTATGGATTTATAAGGGCGAAGTTTTGATGAATTCCTCAAGGAAAGAAGTTTCGAAAGGGGGAAATAAAGTTGCTGTTACCGAAAAGAACTAAGTACAGAAAGGTTCATCGTGGAAGAATGAAGGGCCGTGCTTTTAGAGGAAACACTGTTTCCTACGGAGATTTCGGATTACAAACTTTAGAACCCTGCTGGATCACTTCTAATCAAATAGAAGCAGCACGTGTTGCAATGACGAGATTTTGCAAAAGAGCAGGTAAAGTTTGGATAAAAATATTCCCGGATAAACCTATTTCCAAGAAACCCGCCGAAACTCGTATGGGTAAAGGTAAAGGTTCTCCTGAATTTTGGGTAGCTGTCGTTAAACCCGGCAGAATTATGTTTGAAATAGGAGATGTATCCGAAGCGATTGCCAGAGAAGCTATGCGCTTGGCGTCAAATAAGTTACCTGTTAAGTGTAAATTTGTTAAAAAAGAACAAGTTTTACAAGAAGTGGTAGTACAAGAAAAAGAAACGGATGGTGAGGTATAATGAAGATTTCAGAAATAAAATCTTTGAATGGTGACGACCTCAAGGCTAAACTTAAAGACCTTAAATCCGAACTTTTTAATCTTAGATTTCAGCTCGCTGTTAATCAGCTCGAGAATCCCATGCGTATTAAAGCAGTTAAGAAAGATATAGCCAGAGTTTTAACAGTTCTTCGCGAAAATAGCGTTAATGCGTAATGGAAGGAGGATACATTTGTGGGCGCAAGAAATATGAGAAAAGTTGAAATAGGAATAGTTGTCAGCGATAAAATGGACAAAACAATAGTTGTTGCCATTCAAAATAGCGTTAGGCATAAGCTTTACAGTAAAACAGTCAAACGTACGCTGAGAGTAAAAGCACACGACGAAAACAATGAGTGTGGAATCGGCGATTACGTAAGAATTATGGAAACCAGACCTCTTTCTAGAGATAAGAGATGGAGACTTGTAAAGATAACTCAAAAAGCTAAATAATTTAGCGAAAAGATATATTTTAGTTAGGAGGAGAATGAACTGTGGTACAGCCTCAAACCCTTTTAAGAATAGGCGATAATACCGGTGCCAAAGAAGTAATGTGTATACGTGTTCTTGGCGGAACCGGCAGAAAATACGCTGGTATCGGTGATGTTATAGTCGCTTCTGTTAAAAAAGCATCACCCGGAGGCGTTGTCAAGAAAGGTGACGTCGTTAAAGCGGTAGTTGTTAGAACTGTCAGTAAGGTTCGTCGTGAAGATGGTTCGTATATTTCTTTTGATGAAAATTCAGCAGTCATAATTAAAGACGATAAAAATCCGAAAGGCACACGTATTTTTGGACCTGTTGCAAGAGAGTTACGTGAAAACGGATATACAAAAATACTAAGTCTTGCCCCGGAAGTTTTATAGTGGGAGGTGTCTATTGTTGTTTGCGAAAAGTAAGAAAAGATCAAATTTTAATCGAAATTTGAGAGTCCACGTAAAAACCGGTGACATGGTGTATGTCTTAAGTGGAAAAGATCGTGGAAAAAAAGGAAAAATTATTGCAGTCAGTCCTAGTGAAGGTAAAGTAATGGTTGAAGGCGTTAACATAGTTTCAAAACATGTTAAACCCCGCAAAGCAGGTCAGGAGGGCGGCATCGTTAAAACAGAAGGTGCTATGTATGCATCAAAAGTTCAGTTGGTGTGCTCTCATTGCGGTGAACGTACACGTATCGCCCATAAAATTATGGATGACGGAAAGAAAAAACGTGTATGTAAAAAATGTAGCGTTGTGCTGTAAGGAGGATATGGATGGCCAGACTTAAAGATTTTTACAAAGAAAAAGTTGTTCCTCAACTTCAAGGTAAGTTCAATTACAAAAATGTAATGCAAATACCTAAAATTGAAAAAATCGTTATAAATGTCGGCGCAGGAGAAGCTAAAGACAATTCGAAAATTATTACTTCAATTGTTGAGGACTTGTCTACAATAACCGGACAAAAACCTGTTGTTTGCACAGCAAGAAAATCAGTTGCGAATTTTAAAATTCGTGAAGGCATGAAAATCGGTGCAAAGGTAACTCTTCGTGGCGATAAGATGTACGAATTTTTAGACAGATTCTTTAATTTAGCTCTCCCCAGAGTTAGGGATTTTAGAGGAATAAGCTCAAAATCTTTTGACGGTAGAGGCAATTACAATATGGGAGTAAAAGAACAACTCATATTCCCGGAAATTGAATACGATAAAATTGATAAAGTTCGCGGAATGGATATTTCAATTTCAACCACTGCGAAAACAGATGAAGAAGCAAGAGAATTATTAAGATTTATGGGAGCACCATTTGCGAAATAAGGAGGGATTACTGTGGCTAAAACATCTCAAATAGTAAGACAAAGAAGACCGCAAAAGTTTTCCACCCGTGAATATTCAAGATGCAGAATCTGTGGTAGACCCCACGCTTACCTTCGCAAATTTGGTATATGCCGTATTTGTTTTAGGGAACTTGCATACAAGGGACAAATTCCCGGCGTAAGGAAAGCCAGTTGGTAAAAACAGAGTAGAGGAGGTAAATAATTTATGCAAATCACCGATACTATTGCAGATTTGCTCACGAGAATTCGAAATGCTGCGTCTGCAAAGCATGAGACGGTAGAGATTCCTGCATCCAATATGAAAAAAGCTATTGTGGAAATATTGTTTGATGAAGGATACATTAAAAAGTTTGTTGTATCAGAAGACGGAAAACAAGGTATTATAAAAATTTTTCTGAAGTACACAGACGATAAAAAATCTGTAATTACCGGACTTAAAAGAGTATCTAAACCTGGTTTAAGAATTTACAGTGATGTTGAGAATATGCCTAAGGTTATGAAAGGCCTTGGAATAGCATTGATTTCTACATCAAAAGGCATTATGACTGACCGCAGAGCACGTAGAGAAAATGTTGGCGGCGAAGTACTTGCATTTATATGGTAAAGGGGGGACATAAATGTCCAGAATTGGAAGAAAACCGATAAATATTCCCGCCGGAATAGAGGCTTCTCTCAGTAACGGCGTAGTAACGGTCAAAGGTCCTAAAGGAACACTTGCTCAAAAAGTTCATAAAAATATGAAAGTTGAGATAAATGATGGTGTAATTACAGTTGTAAGACCTAATGACTTAAAACAAAACAGAGCTCTTCACGGTCTCACTCGTTCTCTTATCCACAATATGGTGGAAGGTGTTTCAAACGGATTCAAAAAAGAGCTTGAAGTAAATGGCGTTGGATATCGTGTTCAAAAGCAAGGTAGCAATCTTGTCATGAACTTAGGGTATTCTCACCAAGTTATCGTCCCTGAAATTGAGGGTATTAAAATTGAAACTCAGGGAAATAAGATTACAGTTTTCGGTATAGATAAACAAAAAGTAGGACAATTTGCGGCTGAAATTCGCGAAAAACGTCCGCCTGAACCTTACAAAGGAAAAGGAATTAAGTATGTTGACGAGGTAATTCGTCGCAAAGAAGGAAAAACAGGTAAAAAATAATTTAGGAGTGTGAATCGAACATGGTAAACAAGGCAGATAAAAATCAGGCCCGTTTAAAGCGCCATAAAAGAGTGCGCGGAAAAGTGATGGGCACAGCTGCTCGCCCACGCATGAATGTGTTCCGCTCCAGGAGTAACATTTATGCTCAAATAATTGACGACGTTGCTGGAAAAACTTTAGTTTCTGCTTCTTCTCTCGATAAGGAAATTGAGGGTTATGGCGGAAATAAGGAAGCAGCTAAAAAAGTCGGTCAGCTTATTGCAAAGCGTTCAATTGAAAAAAATATCGGAAGCATTGTTTTTGATCGTGGAGGATATATTTTTCACGGACGCGTTAAAGAATTAGCAGAGGGCGCCAGAGAAGGCGGACTCAAATTTTAATAAAAAAGGAGGGAAATACTTTTGGCTAGAATTGATGGATCAACTCTTGATTTGAAAGAAAGACTGGTTGCTATTAACAGAGTTTCAAAAACTGTTAAAGGCGGACGTATATTTAAATTTGCTGCTTTAATGGTTGTCGGAGATGGAAAAGGTACAGTTGGATTCGGCATAGGAAAATCAGGTGAAGTTCCCGATGCAATAAGAAAAGGAATAGAAGATGCCAAGAAGAATCTTATAAAAGTTCCCTTGAAAGCAGATACTATTCCTCACGAGATTATAGGTAAGTTCGGAGCTGGAAGAGTTCTCATGAAACCTGCCGCACCGGGTACCGGAGTTATTGCGGGCGGCCCTGTACGTGCAGTTGTTGAGTCTGCAGGAGTCAAGGATATACGTACAAAAGCTCTTCGCTCAAATAATCCTTGTAACGTAGTAAGAGCTACAATTGAAGGATTAAGGTGCTTGCGTAACGCTGAGCAAGTAGCTCAAATTCGCAATAGAACTGTACAAGAAATATTTAGATAGGAGGCTGGCAGTTATGTCAATTTTAAATATAAAATTAGTAAAGAGTTTAGCCGGCCGCTTAAAAAAACAAGTTGCGACCGCTGAATCTCTTGGCCTCAGAAAAATAAATAGCGAGACAAGACAGCCAGATAATGATGCAACACGTGGAAAACTTAGAGTTATAGGGCATCTTGTCGAAGTAACTGAGTGCTAAAATTAGTATTGCATACAATTTTGGGAGGTGAATCAAGTGGAATTACAAGATTTGGTAGCTGTTAAAGGTTCAAAAAAAGCTCCCAGACGCATTGGCCGTGGCCATGGTTCAGGATGGGGTAAAACAGCAGGTAAAGGTCACAAAGGCCAAAATGCCAGATCCGGAGGCGGTGTTCGTCCGGGATTTGAAGGAGGTCAAATGCCCCTTCAAAGAAGAGTTCCTAAGAGAGGATTTAATAACATATTTGCAAAAAAAGTGGTTTCCGTTAATATTATGGAATTGGAAAAATTTGGTGAAGGTTCTGTAGTTAACGCAAATGAGCTCGTAAATATGGGTATTATTAAACGTAAATTTGATAAAATTAAAATTTTAGGAAATGGCGAACTTACTAAGAGCTTAACAGTAAAAGCACAGATGTTTTCGAAATCTGCGATTGAGAAGATCAATTCCGCAGGCGGGAAAGCTGAGGTGATATAATTGATTAAGACTATTATAAATTCATGGAAAGTTCCAGAACTTAGAAAAAAACTGTTGTTTACTTTATTCATAATAATAATTTTTAGAATAGGTTCGGTAATTCCGGTTCCGTTTTTAAATGTTGAAGCGTTGGCCGGAATGATGGGAAGTTTGGGAGACGGTGGAGCAATTTTATCGTATCTTGATACACTTTCCGGAGGCGCATTTGCTCAGGCAACGCTTTTTGCAATGTCTGTGTCCCCGTACATCAATGCTTCTATCATAATACAGCTTATGACAGTTGCACTCCCTTATCTTGAGTCTCTTCAAAAAGAAGGGGAAGAAGGGCGGAAGAAACTTACTGCTATTACCCGGTATTTAACTATTATTTTAGGTCTCATGCAAGGTACTGCGTTTTATTTGTATTTGAGAAATGGAAGTTATGCAGGCCAGTCTATAGTCAGATATACTCAGGGCACAGAAGGTTTTTTTGTAGCGGTGGTTATAGTACTTTCATTCACAGCTGGTACAGCACTTATGATGTGGCTTGGAGAGCAAATCAATGTAAAAGGTGTCGGTAATGGAATATCAATATTAATGTTTGCAGGTATTGTTTCCAGAATGCCTAGCCTTATAGGAAAACTTACGGCATATGTTATGATTGCTATGGAAGATCCTTCAACATACGGTAAATTTTATGCATTTGTTCCCTTTTTCATCGTGATGTTCTTGTTTATGATGTGGGTAATAGTTTACATGAATGATGCCGAACGCCGTATACCTATTCAGTATGCACAGCGCACTGTAGGCAGAAAAGTTTACGCCGGTCAAAATACACATATTCCACTTAAAATAGGAATATCTGGAGTAATGCCGATAATATTTGCTACATCTATATTGGCAGTTCCGAATTTTATAAACTTTTTTGCTCGTCCTTCAGGTGTTTGGAAAATGATTTTAGATTTCCTTTCAGTTAATGGTTTGATTTACACAATAGTTTACTTTTTCTTAATTATAATGTTTGCATATTTCTATGTAGCTATAACGTATAATCCAATAGAAATGGCTAATAATTTGCGACAAAGTAACGGTGTAATTCCCGGTATAAGACCCGGTAACCT